>JAHFRW010000039.1 GCA_023266055.1 Gammaproteobacteria bacterium
CCCGAACTACACCGACTGGATGAGGCACCGCATCGAGTCAGAACACGGTAAGCATATCTATAGCCACCGTATGTCCGTGGTTGAGCCCGTGTTTGCCAATATTGGCACGAACAAGGGATTGCGGCGGTTTAGTTTGCGCGGCAAGACGAAGGTCCAGGGCCAATGGCAATGGTATTGTTTGGTGCATAACATCGAGAAGTTGAAGAATTACGGGGCATTGGCGGCATAAAGGCGCCGTGGATGACCGCAATACCGGTGAAAAATAAATGCGAACCAGGCAAAGTACATGAAACTCAATTTTAAAGACCCCCCCTGTCGAAATCCGCTTTCCTAAGTGGGTTTTTCTACAGCCTCGTTAGAGCGCATGAACCAAACATACTCACCCACCCTCAATGCATTTGCCGAAGTCGCTCGCGGGTTCTGTGCGTGGTGCGAAGGCCCACCCATGGGCATGTCAATTGAGGCCAAGCGTGTTCTCACTCAACGAGTGCCGCTATAACAAGTGGTATCTATTATTCCCCCATTGCCAGCCAATCCTGCGGTTTTAAAAATACCTCATACAGTTTTGCTTCCGGTGTGTTGGGCTCAGGCTGCCAGTTGTAGCGCCACTTCACCAGTGGTGGCAGAGACATGAGAATAGATTCGGTGCGCCCGCCGGATTGCAGGCCAAACAGGGTGCCACGGTCAAAGACCAGATTAAATTCCACATAACGACCCCGTCGATAGAGCTGAAAATCACGCTCGCGTTCACCATAGGGTGTATTTTTACGGCGGGCAATAATGGGCAGATAGGCGTTGATGAAGTTGTCACCCACACTGGTCATGAAACCGAAACAACGCGCAAAACCACCGTCATTGAGGTCGTCAAAAAACAGGCCGCCAATACCGCGTGGTTCGTTACGGTGCTTGAGGAAGAAGTATTCATCACACCACTTTTTGTAACGGGGATAGACATCGTCGCCAAACGCCTGACAGGCATCGTGCGCAACCCGGTGCCAGTGAATGGCATCTTCTTCAAAGCCATAATAGGGCGTCATGTCAAAGCCACCCCCAAACCACCACACCGGCTCGGCATCTTCTTTTTCCGCAATAAAAAACCGCACGTTGGCATGCGCGGTAGGCGCATACGGGTTACGTGGGTGAATCACCAGTGATACTCCTACCGCCTGCCAGCGACGCCCGACCAACTCTGGGCGGTGGGCCGTTGCGGAAGGTGGCATCCTGTCACCAAAAACATGAGAGAAACCCACGCCCGCCTGTTCAAAAACGGCGCCGTCTGCAAACACCCGGCTGATACCACCACCGCCTTCAGTACGATTCCAGCGATCTTCACGGAAACGGGCCTGACCATCTTCCTGCTCAATGGCTTTGCAGATGCGATCCTGCAGGTTCAGCAAATAGGTTTTTACGGTGTCGATATTGGGCGTGCTCATGAATTCCTCTTGATGGGTTATGCGGAGCGAATGACTTTGCCAGTCAACGCATCACGAATTTCTGTAGGTTTTGTATGGGAATATACCGCGCCGGACAGGATACAATCAAGGCGCCCATCAAAATAATGGCGCACCCGCAACGGATGACGCGCCGGAGAACGCCCGGCCGGATTGGCGCTGGTGGACACCAGCGCACCACCAAACGCCCGACACAGGGCAGCAGCCTGCAGGTGGGCCGTAACACGCACCGCCAGGGTATCATGCGCGCCACGCAGCCAATACGGGGTATCTACCCTGGCGGGCAACAACCAGGTCACAGGCCCCGGCCAGGTAGCATTGATGTGGCGCATGATACCGGGAGCAGGCGTCTGTACAAAGGGTGCAAGCTGCTGAAAATCGCTGGCGATGAGAATCAGTCCTTTATCCATCGGGCGCTTTTTCAGCGCCAGCAGACGCAACACGGCAACGGCATCCAGCGGTTCACAGCCCAGGCCATACACCGCTTCGGTAGGGTAAGCAACGATACCGCCGTGATGTAACGCGTGTGCCGCCTGCCTGAGATGCCAGGGTGTCATTGCGAATCCGACAGCTCGCGCTGAATGGCACGGTAACCAATATCTATACGGTAATACATGCCGTCCCAATGAATGCGCTGGACCCGCGCATAGGCATGCGCCTGTGCCTCGGTAACGGTATTACCCAACGCACAAACACACAGCACACGCCCACCGGAAGTGGCGATGCCATCATTTTCTTCAACCGTGGCGGCGTGAAATACCTTGGTGGCTTCCGACGTCGCGACCGATAAACCGCTAATGATGTCACCCTTGCGATACGTATCAGGATACCCTCCTGCGGCCAGTACCACGCCCAGCGCAGGACGGGGATCCCAGTCGGCCTGCATGTGGTGCAGACGCCTATCGAGCGCCGCCTCGCATAAGTCGACCAGATCCGAACGCAAGCGCATCATGACTGGCTGAGTCTCGGGGTCACCAAAACGACAGTTGAATTCCAGCACTTTCGGTACACCGTCAGGGCTGATCATAACTCCGGCATAGAGGAACCCGGTGTAAGGTGCGCCCTCTTGCGCCATGCCACGCAGGGTTGGCTCGATAACATCGCGCATGATGCGGTCATGCACCGCAGGGGTCACCACCGGCGCCGGCGAATACGCCCCCATCCCCCCCGTGTTGGGGCCAAGATCACCATCGTCGCGCGCCTTGTGGTCCTGCGATGTTGCCAGCGCCAGCACATGCTCACCGTCCGCCATCACAATGAAACTGGCTTCTTCACCCTGCAAAAATTCCTCAATCACCACGCGATGCCCGGCCGCGCCAAAGGCGTTACCCGCCAGCATGTCGCGCACGGCATCTTCAGCCTGTGCGAGGGTGTGAGCAATAATAACCCCCTTGCCCGCCGCCAGACCATCCGCCTTGACCACCAGCGGCACACCCACGCCATGGATATAAGCAATCGCCTCATCAACGTTGGTAAATTTACCGTACGCCGCCGTGGGAATGGCATGACGCGCCATGAAATCCTTGGCGAAGGCCTTGGAACCTTCCAGCTGCGCGGCCTTGCGCACCGGGCCAAAACAGCGCAAACCCATCGCCTGAAAAGCATCGACCACTCCCAGCACCAGCGGCCCTTCAGGGCCAACAATCGTTAAATCCACGCGATTATTGCGCGCAAACAGTACCAGACCGGCAATATCATCCACCGCAATCGCCGCATTTTCCACTTTGGGCTCACGTGCGGTGCCCGCATTACCAGGCGCAACAAACACCCTGGTTACCTTGGCGGATTGCGCCACCTTCCACGCCAGGGCGTGCTCACGCCCGCCACTGCCAATGATTAATACATTCATGAGGAAACCCTTGTGAAATCAGAAAACGTGTGTAGCATGAAAAGCATTTTTCGGGATTATAGCAGGAAGCGTGTAGAATCCTCAGCCTGCCAGCATAACCCACACCGTGTTTTTTGGGAGATTGAGTATGATTTTACGGGAATTATGGCTGCTGCTGCGCGACACCGTAAATGCATGGCTGGACGATCGCGCGCCCAGCATGGGAGCGGCACTGGCATTTTATGCACTATTTTCTCTGGCACCCCTGCTAATTATTGCGATCACCATAACAGGTATTTTTTTCGGCGAAGAAGCCGCGCGTGGCGAGATCGTGGCCCAGATCAGTGGACTGGTCGGCACCAAAAGTGCGGCCGCACTTCAATCAACCATTGAAAACGCCCGTAACCCCGCCTCCGGCACGATCGCGGTAACCCTCGGCATACTGGTATTAATCATTACTGCCAGCACCGTCTTTGCCGAACTCAAGGATAGCCTCGACCATATCTGGCGGGTCAACAACCCCAATGGCGGTGGCTTGCGCAACTTCTTTCAAACGCGATTACGTGCCATTGTCATGGTCATGGTGATCGGCGCCCTGCTACTGCTTCTGCTCCTTATCAGTACGGCGCTCACCGTAGTATCAAACCGTGCGGACATGTTTGTACATATTACTGCTATCGTCGACATCCTGAATTTTGTAATTTTTGTCGGCATGACCTCCATCCTGTTTGCCATCATATACAAACTGCTTCCCGACATCACCATTTCATGGAAAGACGTATGGGTGGGCGCTGTCATTACCGCGCTGCTGTTTACGTTTGGCAAATCACTCATCGCATTATATATTGCAAAGAGTCACGCCGGTTCGGCGTTTGGCGCTGCCGGATCAATATTTGTCGGATTAATATGGGTCTATTATTCGGCACAAATATTTTTTCTCGGCGCAGAATTCACCAAACTGTATGCGCAACGCTACGGATCACAAAAAGTGGCGTCTGCATCCGCGTCATTCAGCAACAAAAAAACCCCGTGAACTGTGGCTACCGGTTCACTGCCAGCCGTGAAGCAGTGGAGATCAAGGCATCCACCCCAAGCGTCTCCAGCACTGCTTCCGCCGCGCGCCGACCCGTTTCTGCTCCACCATTCATATAGCCTTGAAAATCATAGCTGCAATGTTCGCCAGCAAAAAACAATCTGCCTACCGGTTTGATTTCAGCACCCGCAATGGTTGTCCACTGCCCAGGCTTGTAACACGCATAACTCGCCTTGGCATACGGAAAGCTTGGCCAGTGAAAACGCGCAACCCGGCCATTCCGTAACGCATTGACGCCAGGAAAAGCTTTTTCAACACCCACCATCAAACGATCAGCCTGCTGCAATGGCGTGCCTTTACCAACTTTGAGACCGGCACGCCCGCCGGAATAAAGGGTCAATCCGCCTTCCACGCCTGGCTGCAACTGGGAATTATCCCATGCCAGCTGAAAGGCTTCATCCGTCAAAATATCGCCCTGATAACCTTGATTGCGCCAGATACGTTGTTGCATACCCACCAATACTTTCGCATTCGTACCATACCCCAACTCGGCAATCGCTCTTCGCTTGAAACCCGGTAGATCAACACGCATATCCACATCACGCAGCACTGAAAAGGGCAATGTCATAATCACGACATCCACACGGATATCACGCACTCTGCCACTGGGCGCCTGGAACACAAGTACAAAGCCGGTTTTCTTTTCGGCAATCGCTTCGAGCCGATAGCCTAGATGTATCTGACCACGCAAACGCTGCTCCAGTGCCGAGGTAATCCGCTGATTCCCACCCTTGATTTTATAACGTTCGTCACTGTCGCCAAATACCGCAAACTTATTGTTTGAAACATCGGTGGAGATCAGAAAAATCAGGTTAAGCGCCGACTGATGATCCGCCTCCAGGCCATACTCCGTAACATAAGCCACCGTCAACAAATCACGGATCCAGCCGGTTGCACCAATGCTCTCCAGATACTCAGCAATCGACATGTTATCCAGACGGGTAGCGTTGCCTTCATTCTCAAAATCAACGATTTCGCCCAAAGTTTCGGTGTCGGCCTGAATACGCGCCGCCAGGGGACGAAAAGCCTCGATAATCTGTGTTTCGGTATAATGCTGTCCAGCAAAAAAATACCCTGACTTGAGCACAGCTTCAGCGGGTAATTCACGATCAAGAAGCTCCAGACCAAACTCACTGGCAAGCTGCAACATATCTTCATGACCACTATCAATAAACTCACCCCCCAGCTCTGTGGTCAAACCAGGCGCCACTATGTTTCTGGCGGTATAAATACGCCCACCCGCACGTGTATTAGCCTCATAAAGCGCCGCATGAATCCCGGCTTTTTTCAATGTATAGGCCGCATTGAGCCCGGCAATCCCCGCACCTATGATCGCAATACGCGGCCCATCCAGATGCCGTGCCGCCGCATTGATTAATGGACTGTATGCCATCCCCAATGCCGCCACTGCACCCGAAGAAACCTTCAGAAAATCTCGTCGGCTCCAGACATTTTCAGAAAAATTACTTGAATCCACCAACTCATCAACAGGCGGTGCATCATGTCGATTCGACATGACCGCCAGCCGCATAATCCTGCGTAACGCGGCAAAGAGCGGGGTGCGGGACGCAGTGGTACGTTTCGTGGCGGGGGGCGGGAACGGGGATGGCAACATAAAACTCCTTATTTTTCTGCATGACCCTAACGACGCTGTAGGAAAACCCGATTCTGAACACCCTGTATAGTTGAGGCTTTTCTACAGCTTCAACGGAGCAAGATAGCGCACACGGCGCATAGTTTCAATGTTGCTTAAATTTTCAGGATACCGGAGAATACACCCCATAAACATGGACATTTTAAAAGATATTTATATCAAAAAAATTAATATTTATACTATCAAGTATATGTTTTTATTGAATTAGTAATTAAAAAATTAATGGACATGAATAAGGACATCTTTTACATGGTTACGCCCAAAGATGAGCTCTTGAGGATTGAAACCCACCGTTCCGGGATATTTAAGTTCCAGATGGGCATAAATAGCCTCACCTTGCAGCCGCTACTCGACAGAATTGAAGACGCGCATCGACGCCTCTCAAGCATACCAATACTCCCGGATGTAGCCATCAAACTTGAAAGAGAGTTTTTGATTGATAGCATCTATGGCACCAATACCATTGAAAACGGCGGACTCACTGAAGAAGAAACGGCAGCAGTGCTTGATGCGCCGCCTGAAACAGCCAAAGAAGAAAGTGCACTGCGCGTGGTGAATATTCGCACAGCCTATGGCATAGCCGAAGGATATGGGGAATATTGGCGCACGCAGACCAAAAGTGAAAGCCATCCCCATCTGACCCTGGAAGAGGATCAGTTCATCGTCCTGCATGAGCAGATCACTCAGGGTTTGCGCCACGCCAACAATATTCCGGGGCATTACCGCGACAATCCAAGAGAGCAGCGCACCCAAGTGGGTAACGTGGCACACGGCGGCATTCATACTCCGCCCAAGTGCCTGGATGACATTCAGATGTTGATGTCCGCCTTTGTCGGGTGGGCGAATGCCAGCCCTGTCTATAACCTTTCGCCGTTACTGCGTGCACCGTTGATTCATTATTACTTTGAGCGCATTCACCCGTTTTGGGATGGTAATGGCCGCGTCGGTCGCGTGATTGAAGCCATGATATTGAAGGCGGCAGGTTATAAATATGTGCCTTTCGCTTTATCACGCTATTACCTTGAACATATAGACCAGTATTTCAGCCTTTTTAACCAGGCACGCAAGGCTGAAGAAAAAGACGCGGAATATCCTAACCAAGCGTTTGTAGCGTTTTTTCTTGAAGGTACATTAACCGTCTTCAACCAATTACATGATCGAATTAATCGGATGATTGGTTACTTACTTTATAGATCACGGCTGCGTGACTTGTACGAACAAAAAGCCATTAATGGTCGTCAATACCTTATTGTGAATACTTTACTACAGGTCGGCACCTTGCATTCAGCCCCTGATCTGCAATCGCAACTCTGGTATATCAGTCTCTATGAAAAACTCACTCCCAAGACCCGCGCACGCGACATGAAAGGGCTGGTTGAGCAGCAGCTTATCCATTATATGGGCGATGGTGAAAACAAGAAAATAGTGCTGCCGATTAAATTAATATAATGGCATAGTAATTTACACCAACCGCCAAGCTGCTTCGGCACCACCATTAATGTTGGGTACTAATGCCGAAAATGGCGCATGCCCGTAAACACCATGGCAATACCATGCTCATCTGCGGCGTTGATGACTTCCTGATCACGCATGGAACCACCCGGCTGAATGACCGCAGTAATACCAACGTCAGCGGCACTATCAATGCCATCGCGGAACGGGAAGAAGGCATCAGATGCCATGACTGAACCCGTGACAACCAACCCCGCATCGGCCGCCTTGATGGCAGCAATGCGGGCGCTATAAACACGGCTCATCTGTCCCGCACCAATGCCGATGGTCATGTTATCCTTACAATACACAATCGCATTGGATTTGACGAATTTTGCCGTCTTCCATGCAAACAGAAGGTCTCGCATTTCCTGCTCGGTGGGCGCGCGCTGGGTAACCACCTTAAGATCGGCAGGGTTGATCATACCAATATCACGATCCTGCACCAGCAAACCACCCGTCACACGCTTATAATCCAACGCGCGCGGATGCAGGACACCGGAAGCGGCCGGTTCTGGTGCGCGCTGACTGCTCCACGCGCCACACGCCAGCACACGCACATTGGTCTTGGTAGCAAGAATGGATAACGCCGCATCACTGACAGCCGGTGCGATAATCACTTCAACGAATTGACGCTCGATAATGGCTTGGGCCGTGGCTGCATCCAATGTTTGATTGAATGCAATGATGCCACCAAAAGCAGACGTAGGATCGGTTTTATAGGCGCGTTCATAGGCTTCAAGCAGTGAATCAGCCAGTGCCACACCACATGGATTGGCGTGCTTGACAATAACGCAGGCCGAGCTTTCATCAAATGACTTGACGCATTCCAGTGCCGCATCTGTATCAGCAATGTTGTTAAACGACAACTCTTTGCCCTGTAACTGCCGGGCGGTGGCGACACTTGCCTCCTGGGGCTCACGCTCTACATAAAATGCCGCCTGTTGATGCGGGTTTTCACCGTAACGCAGGTCCTGTACTTTAACGAATTGCGTATTGAACGTGCGCGAAAAGCGCTTGAGTACACCACTTTTTTCATGCAGTGCACCAAAGTAATTGGCAATGGCACCATCGTAACGTGCCGTATGCTCAAACACCTTGATGGCCAGAGAGTAACGCGTAGCAGCACTGACGCTGCCATGGTGATGCTCCATTTCTGCCAGCACGGTTACGTAATCAGCGGCATCAACCACTACGGTAACGGAAGCATGGTTCTTCGCGCTGGAACGCAGCATGGCAGGGCCGCCAATATCAATATTTTCGATGGCGTCCTCGAGTGTACACGCCTGATTGGAGACGGTTCTTTCAAACGGGTAAAGATTTACCACGACCAGATCAATGGGATCAATGCCGTGTTCTACCATCACCTCGTCATCAATACCCCGCCGCCCCAGCAACCCTCCATGAATCCTGGGGTGCAAGGTTTTTACCCGCCCATCCATCATTTCCGGAAAGCCGGTATAGTCAGAGACTTCGGTCACTTTTATGCCATGGCCTGCAAGCAGCCTTGCAGTGCCACCGGTGGAGAGTATCTCCACCTGGTGGCCTTGCAAGCGGCGTGCAAACTCCACTACACCTGTTTTGTCGGAAACGCTGATCAGCGCTCGTTTAATAGGCGTACTAATAGGCATGACGCAAACAGCTATCTATAAAATGGTAATGCAAGTGAATCCCGACCAGAAACCTGTTTCATGACAGGCTCTCAATTACGCTGTATTTTTTAATCCAGCCCGTAAATCTTGAGCTTTTTACGCAATGTACCCCGGTTGATGCCCAGTAACACAGAAGCCTGGCTCTGGTTACCACGGGTATGGCGCATCACTGCCGTAAGCAGAGGATTCTCTATTTCACCCAGCACCAGATGATAAAGATCACCAGGAGGGGCACCGTCCAAATCGTCGAAGTAACGCTCTAACGCGGCTTCGACAGCAGCAGCAAGCGGCTTTTTACGCCGCTCCAGCCTGGAGGTTAATTCATTTGCAACTTCAGTCGAGGACATACTCATGCGGCCATCTCCATTTGTGTTTCCAGTTGATCAAAGAAATCTCGCGTTACCGCGATCTGTCTGTCCATTGTTTCCAGCTTATTCACCTCATGACGAAAGGCACTACCACCCGGCTGGCCTTTACTGTACCAAGAGATATGTTTACGCGCCATGAAGACACCGGTATGACTACCGTAGAATTCATAGAGCCTGTGCAGGTGACCAAGCATGATCTCGCGTATTTCGGAGATAGGCGGATCAGGCAATAACTCACCCGTTTTTATGTAATGATCGATGATACGAAACAACCATGGCCTTCCTTGAGCTGCACGACCGATCATAACCCCATCCGCACCCGTATAGTCAAGTACGAATTTGGCTTCTGCCGCCGTACAGATATCTCCATTGGCAAGCACCGGAATTTTTACTGCGCGCTTAATGGCGGCAATAGTGTCATATTCCGCATGGCCGGTATACCCACAAGCACGGGTGCGACCATGAACAGCCAGGCATTGAATCCCCGCATCTTCAGCGATTTTGGCAATCGCGATGCCGTTACGGTGATCCTTGTCCCAACCAGTGCGAATCTTGAGAGTTACTGGCGCATCTACAGCATTGACAACGGCATGCAGAATGCGCTTTACCAGATCTTCATATTGCAGTAATGCTGAACCTGCCATAACGTTGCAGATTTTTTTGGCCGGGCAGCCCATGTTGATATCAATAATTTGTGCGCCATTATCCACATTATAACGCGCAGCTTCTGCCATCATCACCGGATCTGCCCCCGCAATCTGCACCGCAGTAGGTTCGGTTTCACCTTGGTGATTGGCACGCCTTAATGTTTTTGTACTACCCCACAGCAACGAATTGGAGGACACCATTTCGGACACGGCCATACCCGCACCCTGTTCCTTGCATAACTGCCGGAACGGACGATCAGTGACCCCTGCCATGGGCGCCAACACTAAGTTGTTAATGAGTTGGTAAGAACCAATCCGCATCATATCCGCCCGATTATCATACAGTTTGTCACCAATTGGAGACAAACTTGCTTAAGAACGTTCATCATACCCGGTAATGATGCGCGGATAAAGATGGTAAACAAAAGATTTTTTCATACATATCATAGTGGCGACAAAAAACACAGGCACCAATGATCAGGAACAGGACCAATGCCTTCAACCATCCTAAATAAAGTTAAATTCGAAACCCACCGCCGCCTTGCCTGGATCAGCAAGCTCCAACGACACCTCAATGAGTTGCCCAGGGGGCATGCCACTCTGGATATCCATCATATTACCCATGTATTCGGCTGGCAAAAAGTGACGCATCGCCACCGTTCGACCACTGAAATCAGAAAGATTCAACTGTAACATCGGATACGGCTGATGAAAGGATGCGTTGTTCACCAGGGTTGCTGTCACCAGCAGGGCATTGGCGACAACCGGATGACTGCGCAATTCGCGGTTAAGCAGCGTAATTTTTGTTATATCCCGCTGATGGGGAATATCACACCCGGCATACTGGCACATCTCCTCCAGCGCGGGTCGTAGCTCCGCATATTGAGCCAGATCATGTCGGTTAAAGTAGGCAAACTGGGCTGCCAGCATAGTAATCAAACCCAGATTGATGGTGCTCCAGGCCAATGTAGCACTCAAACTGACGCGCTTTGTTGGTGGAGATGAGACAGCAGAATCCATGCGGCCTTCCGTGACGATAGGGGCGGCATTGATGAGATCAAATTCATCGGCAGTGGCCGCCGGTGTCGCAATCCGCATTACTGCCTCTGAATCAACAGAAGGCAGGGAAAGTGGTGCCGTTGATAGTTCAGCTGCGTCTATCTCTGAAACCGGGATAGGCTCGGTGACGACCATCACCTCTACCGCCTCAGCATCAGCATCAGCATCAGCATCAGCAAAATCCTTCTCACCACCCAAGCCCTTCCGTGCAGTCACGGCGGGTTCGCGCCTGACAAGCAAATCATCAGGCTGCTCGGCCAGATTGTCCAGCGCGCTGAAGGCGTTGTGGCATATGCCACAACGCACCCGCCCTTGCGCCGCCGCAAGCTGTGGAGCATTGACTCTAAACAGGGTCTTACAATACGAACAAAGTGTATACATAGTGGATCAGATGTTTTGCACCTTAATGAACTTCCCGCCATTCAAACATGAACTTCATTAAATTTCAATGACTTATTGCCACCCCTCTACATTAGCATTGAAAAACGCGGCCAATATAGTATATTAGTATACTCTAATTTTAAGATTGGGGTAATCACTTATGACAGTCCAACGTATTGTACACATCATTGCCGGCACGCTTATATTGCTGTCCCTCGCATTGGGTGCGGAATCCAGCCCTCTGTTTCAGAACATACACTGGCTGTGGCTGAGCGTCTTTGTCGGCGCCAATTTATTACAGAGCGGGATTACACGCTGGTGCCTGATGGATCAAATTCTCACAAAACTCGGCGTCCCGATCGCAGAACACTGCATGCGCAAAGAAGAACAACAACGTCACACAAGAGAAGAGGATACCGGAAACGACCGCCGCGCAAGATAACTCATCAAAAACTCCACGATCTCAACGCGGTTATACGCTTCCTGCACCGTGTCACCCCAGACCGTCACTCCATGACCACGAATCATGAGCGCCGGCACCGCAGGTAGCGCTCCTTTAAAGCGCCCGTCGATAGCCGCCGCAATACTGGCAACATCCAGGGTATTTTCAAACAGGGACAAGGCCACGCAGGGAGCCTGCTGCCAAATCCCCAACCCCTTGACCATCTCCAGCGGCGGCAATGGCATCTCGGTTGCTGTCAACGGCACAGCATCACACGCCAGACACGCGTCTACGGTGTGCACATGCAGGCACGCCATGGCATTCGGGAAATGGCGGTAGATGACTTGATGGATAGCACTTTCAGCGGACGGCCGGGCATCGGCATCAAACCGCTCAACCACAGAAGCATCCTCGACATTCAGGCGCAGGAAATCTGTTTCTTCCAGGCGTCCCTTGGACAAACCGCTGGCCGTAATCCAGAAAGTATCCGCCAGGCGAGCGCCTGTGGAGGAAGCCATGACGCGCGCGCTAAGATTTCCTGCCGTGCCCGCCATCCAGCCGCGCGCGTGGAAATCGCGCGCGATATCCACCAACGCCGCACAAGGCGTCAATTGCTGTAATGATTTATTCATTCAGGCAGTAAATTGCAGGGCGCGATCCGTGTATACCGGCACCCAACCACTGGTGTCTATGAAATAACGCACGGCCTTGATACGAGGAGAACCGCGCAGCACGAACCAGTGTTCGGTCTTGGCAGGCACATTAATATAATCACCCGCTACCACTTCCAGCATGAACTGGCTTCCCTGTGGACCCACAAAACCAAAATAACCCTTACCCGCCAGAATATAACGTACTTCATCATCGGTGTGATAATGAATCTTTTCGAACTTGGCGAGCATCTCGGCAAGGCCTGGAATATTTTCATGGATCACGATCATGTCGCGCGTGGTGTAGCCTGCTTCACGCTTTAATGTTTCGAAGCGATCATCCACCGCACTGAGAAGCTCCTGTTTTTCACCGTCGTCCAGCACCGCCTTTTCCAGCAATTCATGATGACGCTGCATGGCAGGCACCGGCCAGTTGTGCAATGTAATATCCAGCGCCGCCAATATCTTCTGGATAACAGGCAGATCACGTGTATCGGTTTGATCAGGAAAAATGATGCGCGCCATGGCTCGCTCCTTAATGTTTACAGAGATAGAGGGGTATCCGTGGTTTGAACTGTGTCACAAAGCCATCACGAGATGCAATACAATTATGCAATCACGCGCTTTTTGGGTCTGTTACCGGAATGTGTACGGGCCGCAGGTGCGCCGCGCCGCCGTCCATCATTACCCGGTCGGGGATGTGCAGGGCGTGAATCATGCTTGACAGCAGGCACGAGCACCGCACTCAACCAGTCATCGGCGATACGGCCTACCGGTATTTTATGACCAATATAGGTTTCAATATCGGGCAATGAAAAAGCATATTCCTCGCAGGCAAAGCTGATTGCATCACCGCTCGCACCTGCGCGTGCAGTACGGCCAATACGATGCACATAGTCTTCGGCATCCTGCGGCAGATCAAAATTGAACACATGACTGACCGCGGGAATATGCAAACCGCGCGCCGCCACATCAGTGGCCACCAGCACCGGCAACTCACCCGCCTGAAAACGCGCTAGTAACGCCATGCGCTTGGTCTGCGGCACATCACCCGACAACACCGCCGTCTCAAAACCATTAGCCTCCAGCGCGCCCCATACCTGGTCCGCCGCACGCTTGGTGTTTACAAAAACAATGGTACGCGCGGGATCCATGTGCCGGAGCAGGCCGATAAGCGACGCAATCTTCTCATCGCTGGCCGTGTGGTACACAATCTGTGATACGTTATCAGCCGTCACCTTACCGCTTTCAATTTTCACCAATTGCGGATTATTCATATGCTCGTAGGCCAGCTCCGTCACACGAAACGACAGGGTGGCCGAGAACAACAAGCCGAGACGCTTGTGGGGCTTGGGCATTTGCCGTAACAAGTAACGAATGTCTTTAATAAAGCCCAGATCAAACATACGATCAGCTTCATCCAGCACCACGACCTGTACTGCCTTCAGATCAAACACATTCTGTTTGAAATAATCAATGATACGCCCGGGCGTACCAATCAGAATATCCAGGCCCGTCTCGAACAGCGCGCGCTGCGCCTCATAACCCGCGCCACCATACACCACACCCACACGCAAATCGGCATGCTTGCCCAAGCCCACGGCATCCTTGTGGATCTGAATGGCCAGTTCACGAGTCGGCGCCAGAATCACTGCACGGGGCTGGTTGAGACGACGCCCCGGTGATGCAGGTATCGTCATCAAACGGTTCATGGTTGCCAGCAGAAAGGCGGCGGTCTTGCCCGTGCCTGTTTGTGCCTGACCAGCGACATCCTTGCCTGCCAGCATCAAAGGCAGCGTCGCCGCCTGGATGGGGGTGCATGACGTAAAGCCGGTCTCGGCAATGCCCTGGCGCAGAACCTCGGGAAGATCAAAGCTCGAAAAAAGGATGTTATTCAAGGATTCATTCATAAGCAGACAAGAATAACAGAATTATCCATGGGTAGGGCTTGAAATGTGGCACAGTTTGCGCTTGAATGTTACATTATAGACATAAGACGCTGAAATAGTCCTGTATTATAATCTGAAAACGGTGATTGAACCACAGCGAAAAATAGCGGATATCATGAAGATATGCGCTAAAATCGCCACCTTTCAGGCTCCATCACTCAGCGCCACTTTATTAGCCTCCAACCGGGAGAACACCGCCGTGAGCAATGACATTGTATACGTTACCGACGCAAGCTTCGATAGCGAAGTGCTTAAGGGAGAAACTCCCGTACTGGTCGATTTTTGGGCCGAGTGGTGCGGCCCATGCAAAATGATCGCACCGATTCTGGACGAAATTGCCGCAGAGTACCGCGGCAAGATCAAGATTGCCAAACTTAACATCGACGACAACCCGGGCACCCCTCCCCAATTTGGCATACGCGGCATCCCGACTTTAATGTTATTTAAAGGCGGTAACGTGGCCGCCACCAAAGTGGGCGCGGTTTCCAAATCACAGTTAACCGCTTTCATTAACGACAACCTCTAATAACCCTCAAGTAATAATGCACGGCTGCCGCTAATTAAAACATTGCCAGGTAGCCGTGCCATTTCGAACGTAATAAAAAACATTCCCAAGGCTCCCTGCAAAATTAAAATGGCGGGGGACTAGACGTACCTCAAGATTGTATGTTAGTCTTTGTTGCAGTTTAAATAAGCTTTTAAGCAACGCTAGACTTAACAAATTCGGAATCTCCCCCAGTATTACTTGAAAAAACATGCGGGCAGGCCTGAATGGCGCCCCCTGCCTCACCCAGTTTCTTTTTTATTTAATAAACCTTTTATAATCCGCCCCACCCATCCAAGTGTGCTGACAATCATCCATTATGAACCTGACTGAACTTAAACAAAAACCACCTTCTGAACTTATCGACCTCGCCCAATCCATGGGACTTGAGGGCATGGCCCGCTCCCGTAAACAGGATGTCATCTTTGCCGTACTCAAGGCGCACGCCCACAAGGGCGAAGACATTTCTGGCGACGGTGTGCTGGAAATTCTGCAGGACGGCTTCGGCTTTCTGCGCTCCGCCGACAGTTCGTATCTGGCCGGCCCGGACGACATTTATGTTTCGCCCAGCCAGATCCGGCGCTTTAACCTGCGCACCGGCGACACAATTTCCGGCAAGATCCGCCCCCCCAAAGAGGGCGAGCGTTACTTTGCCCTGCTCAAGGTCAGCGAAATCAATTTTGAGCTGCCAGAGAATGCCAAGAACAAGGTACTGTTCGAGAACCTGACGCCGCTGTTCGCCAACAAACGCCTTACCATGGAAATCGGCAACGGCAGCACCGAAGATCTAACGGCGCGTGTCATCGACCTGGTGGCGCCCATCGGCAAGGGACAACGCGGCATGATCGTGTCGCCACCCAAGGCCGGTAAAACCATGATGCTGCAGCATCTCGCCCAATCCATTGCGGCCAATCACCCGGAGTGTTACCTGATTGTGCTGTTGATTGATGAGCGGCCAGAGGAAGTCACCGAAATGGCCCGCTCGGTACGTGGCGAAGTCGTCTCCAGCACCTTTGACGAACCTGCCAGCCGCCATGTGCAGGTGGCCGAAATGGTCATCGAGAAAGCCAAACGGCTGGTCGAACATAAACGTGACGTTGTTATTCTGCTCGATTCCGTAACCCGTCTGGCACGCGCCTACAACACCGTGATTCCGTCATCCGGCAAGGTGTTAACGGGTGGCGTGGACGCCAATGCACTGCATCGCCCCAAACGCTTTTTTGGCGCAGCACGTAACATTGAAGAAGGCGGCAGCCTGACCATTATCGCCACAGCGCTGGTCGACACAGGGTCGCGCATGGACGACGTGATCTATGAAGAGTTCAAGGGCACCGGCAACATGGAAGTGCATCTGGAGCGCAAGATTGCCGAACGGCGTATCTATCCCGCCATTAACATCAATCGCTCTGGCACACGCCGCGAAGAGCTGCTTACTGATGCCGACGAGCTGCAGAAAATGTGGATACTGCGTAAACTGCTCCACCCCATGGAAGACTTGCCCGCCATGGAGTTTCTGCTTGATAAACTCAAAGCCACCAAAACCAACTCCGAGTTTTTTGATTCAATGAAACGCGGATAGCATCACCCGGAGCAGCATAAAAAAAGGGGGAGCACCCATAAAGTGCTCCCCCTTTTTTTATGTGCGACTATTTCTGTTTGATCTTTTTACCTTCCGTACGCTGTTCCAGCGTGATCGTCACTGGCGTAACGTCCCAGATTTCCTGCGCATATTCGCCAATGGTACGATCACTGGAAAACTTGCCCATGTTCGCCACGTTCAGAATGGCCTTGCGCGTCCATTCCTGTGGATTGGCATACAATTCGGCCACACGGTCCTGCGCCGAAATATATGAAGCATAATCAGCAAGCAGCATATAACGATCACCACCATGCGTTAACGCATCAACAATTGGCGCATACAAGCCGGGCTCACCGGGCGAAAAATAACCGGAACCAATCATCTCCAGCACCTGCCTGAGATCGTGATTACCATTATAATAATCCCATGGGTGATAACCACTGTCGCGCAAATCCGCCACCTGCTGCGTGGTCAAACCAAAAATAAAGATATTGTCTGCGCCCACCTCTTCAAGAATTTCAACATTGGCACCATCGAGTGTACCAATGGTGAGTGCACCATTTAACGCAAGCTTCATATTACCTGTGCCTGAAGCCTCGGTACCTGCGGTGGATATTTGCTGCGACAGATCACACGCCGGAATCAAATCTTCTGCCGTGGACACGTTGTAGTTGGGGATAAACAACACCTGCAATTTACCACGTGTGGCAGGATCATTATTTACAATATCTGCAACGTCATTAATCAACTTGATCACCAGCTTGGCGATGACATAGCCAGGCGCCGCCTTGCCGGCGAAAATAATGGTGCGCGGCACAATCGGCGTATCAGAAGCCCCTGATTGATTAAGGCGAATGCGGTTGTACAATGTAATAACATGCAGGACATTCAACAGTTGGCGTTTGTATTCATGAATGCGCTTGATATGCACATCAAACAACGAATCGCAATTCACGGTAACGTCCATGTATTTCTTGATCAAACCCGCCACCCGTTCCTTGTTAGCGCGTTTGACAATACGGAACTCTTCGCAGAACTGTGGGTCATCTGCCAGAGGCATGAGTTTCTTCAACTCATCCAGGCGCGTTGTCCAGCCATTGCCAATATGCGCCGTGATTAACTGCGATAGGCGCGGATTGGCATGGCTCAGCCAGCGGCGCGGTGTAATGCCATTGGTCTTGTTAATGATTTTTCCGCTATAAAACCGCTCGAAATCACCGAAGATAGTGCTCTTCATTAATTGTGTATGCAACGCCGCCACACCATTCACCTTGTGACTGCCTACCACGGCAAGATGTGCCATGCGGATGCGGCGATCACCCGACTCATCAATAATCGACATGCGTCGCAGCAGTTCGATATTCCCTGGATGACGATGCATAACATCTCTGAGGAATTGATGATTAATTTCATAAATGATCTGTAAGTGGCGCGGCAACATGTGTTCAAACAACTTCACCGGCCAAGTCTCCAGCGCTTCGGGCAACAGCGTGTGATTGGTATAAGAAAACGTACGCACGGTGATATCCCAGGCACGATCCCAGGATAAGCCATGAATGTCGATCAGCACGCGCATCAACTCGGGAATAGCCAGCACCGGATGCGTATCATTAAGCTGTATCGCCACCCTGTCAGGCAACTTATCAAAATGATAATGCGACTTGCTGAAACGACGCAAAATATCCTGCAACGACGCGCTGACAAAGAAATATTGCTGCTTGAGACGCAACTCGCGACCCATCGCCGTAGTGTCATCGGGATACAGCACCTTGGACAAGTTCTCGGACTCGTTTTTGTCTTCAAGGGCTTTGATGTAATTGCCCTCGTTAAAATATTTCAGATTAAAATCACGCGTTGCCTTGGCAGACCACAAGCGCAGATTATTCACGGTATTGGTCTTGTACCCAGGAATCGGCGAGTCATAGGCCATGGCCATGACCTCATCCGCATCCACCCAATGGTAACGGCGCCTGGCGACACCATGCTCTTGCTCATCCGAATACTCCACCACCCGGCCATGAAATTTCACCGAATAGATCACTTCCGGACGCGGAAATTCCCACGGGTTGCCATAACGCAACCAGTTTTCGGGATGTTCAACCTGTCGACCGTTTTCGATCCGCTGGGTGAACATGCCGTATTCATAACGAATGCCATAGCCATAGGCAGGAATGCCCATGGTGGCCATGGAATCGAGAAAACACGCCGCCAGCCGCCCCAAACCACCATTGCCCAGGGCCGCATCCGGTTCCAGCTCGCGGATTTCTTCCAGGTTCAAACCAATATCGTGTAACGCCTTGGTGCATTCGTCATTAATACCAATGTTCAACAGGCTATTACTGAGCGTGCGGCCAATCAGAAATTCCAGGGAGAGATAGTAAACCCGCTTGGCATCTTCACGGTAATAGGTACGCATGGTTTCCATCCAGCGTTCCATGAGACGATCACGCACGGCATAGGCCGTGACGTTGTACCAGTCGCGGTCGGTTGCCGTATAGAGATCTTTGCCTGCCGAATATTCCAGCCGGTTGGCCAGCGAATACTTGATGGACTCGGCATCCAGGCCCATGTAATCGTACTTGAATGAACGCATGGTGCTCTTCATTGACATATCATCATCCTTTTAAATGCCGCCCCGTGAAGACAAGGCTATGAAAATGCTGTGTTTTTTAAAGATGACTTTGTGTTGACAGACATCCGCCACCCGCATTATGTACGTAAGTATCGGATGGTACTCCTGATTTCTGAATCAACGCCACTTTTATTCAACGCTGGAAAGCCCCCTCGCCTGACTTGCCCGAAACTTCAACTTATGAAATAATTGTCGATTATCGTGGCTTGAGGCATCCAAAAACAATAAAGTGGATGTGCTGGGTCTGCGATACCAAGTTATGACGCAAGAGGTGTACCATGAAAGCCGATATCCATCCCGCCTACTCCGAAATCAGCGTTACCTGTAGCTGCGGTAACAAATTTACAACACGTTCCACTGCGGGCAAGAGCCTGAATCTGGACGTGTGCGCCGTGTGCCATCCATTCTACACGGGCAAGCAGAGAATTGTAGATACCGCCGGTCGTGTCGATAAATTCCGCCAGAAGTACGGCGTAAAGTAACTGGTTGCATTTTTTCACACGGCTTTACCATCCTTTCACACGGCTTCGCCATCATTTCAACGGCTTCGCCTAAAGGGCACCTGTCAGGTGCCCTTTTTCGTTGCATGCATGCACCATTAATGACTGTGTGGGTAACAGGCCTGCTGGGTGCTGCCGCGTTGTTGTTCAGTGCCGGCGTCTTGGCGACCAATAATACAACAGCGCCGAATCCCGGCTGTGGTGCCGACCGGATTGACGAACGTGTCACGGTAGAACGCCTGTATGATGGCGATACCGCCAGGCTGAGCGATGGTCGTAAAGTACGCTTTATTGGCATCGACACCCCCGAGATCGGCCATCACGGTGCGCCGTCACAGCCGTTGGCCAGTGAGGCGCACGACCTGCTACAGACGTTGCTGGAAAAATCCGGCTACACCCTTGGCTTGCGTTATGACACGGAACGCCATGACCGCTACAAGCGTGATCTGGCACACGTATATCTCAGCGACGGCAGCAGTGTGGCCGCTCACCTGCTGGAGCACGGCCTGGCAACCATTCTACCGATCCCTCCCAATGTATGGAATTTAAGCTGTTATCAGGCCATGGAACAACGCGCTCGCACCGCGCAACGCGGCGTGTGGCGCTTGCCGGAATATCAGCCCGCACATGCCGCACAACTTCAGCATGACGATGCGGGTATCGGCACAGGCCGCCGCCCCGGCGCCCGCACAAACACGCGCATGATCCAGGGCAAGGTCACGGCAGCGCACCTGGAAAACGGAGATGCCTGGCTGACGCTGGACAACACGGTTATGCTGCATATTGGCCAACGTGACCGTAAATACTTTGCCGGGCAAACCCCCGGCATATTCCCTGCCGGCATGCTGGGACATACCGTAATTGCGCGGGGCCGGTTATACTTTACCAAAGGCGTGCCGCGCATGCAGATACGCCACCCGTCAACCTTACAAGTGATGCAATGAACCTTTTATCCCAAACATTATTTTCTGCCTGCATTATCGGCTTTGCCGTGTTGACGGGCAGTTGCGCGGAAAATCCGGTGTCGGGCCGGCAGGATTTTGTGCTGATGTCCGAACAGGAAGAAATTGAAATGGGCCGCACCGCCCATCCCACGATTCTCAAACAATACCGTCGTCTTGACGACCCCGCGCTACAGGCTTATGTACAGGACATTGGCCAGCGACTCGCACAAAAAAGTCACCGCAGCCATTTAACATACCATTTCACGATACTCGACAGCACCGAAGTCAACGCCTTTGCCTTGCCCGGCGGCTACATTTACATCACTCGCGGACTCCTGGTTTATCTTGACTCCGAAGCAGAACTGGCCGCCGTGCTGGGACATGAACTGGGCCACGTGACTGCACGGCACTCCGTGCGTCAGGTCAGCGCGTCCAAGGCCACCGGCATTGGCCTGACGCTGGGTGCGCTACTGATTCCCGAATTGCGCAATTCGGGAGCACAGGATTTATTTAATGTATTGGGTAATGCCTGGATCAGCGGGTATGGCCGCGAACACGAGTTGGAGTCTGACCGCCTCGGCGCAGAATACCTGGCCAGCAGCGGCTATGACCCGCAGGCCATGGTCAAGGTCATTGGCGTATTAAAAAATCAGGAAATCTTCGAAACACAACTCGCCAGGGAAGAAGGACGTGAGGCGCGCGCATATCATGGCGTGTTCGCCAGCCACCCCGACAATGACACCCGTCTGCAGGAGGTGGTCGCCCGAGCGGGCGCGCTCAAGACCAGCGCAACGCCTCTCGTCAACCGTGACGCGCTGCTGAAAAAACTGGAAGGCCTGAGCTTTGGTGACAGCGAGCATGACGGCATACGTCGCGGCAATCATTTCTATCACAAGGATTTGGGTTTCGCACTGAGCTTTCCGACAGGATGGCGCGTGGAAAATCTGGCGGACCGACTCATTGCACGCCCTCCTGCCAATGACGCGCTCCTGATGATGAGTACCACCGATCAGGGCGAACGCATATCACCCAGCGAATTCATGTCCAAGCGACTGAAACTGGGACAACTCAGCCAGGGTGAACCACTCAATATCAACGGGCTGGAAGGCTACACGGCCGTGGCGCCTGTCAACACGCCTTTTGGCAGAAGACCCACACGCTTTAGCGTGGTGTACTTCAAGAATCAGGCCTTCATATTTATGGGCAGTGCCAAGGATGAAAATGCACCGCATCGTTTCGACAGCAGCTTCCTCGAAACCGTGCGCAGCCTGCACGCCCTCACCGATGCGGAACTGCCCCTGACCAAGGCGTTACGCATCAAAATTATCAAGGCATCTGCCAATACGCGCTATGCCGATCTGGCGCGCACATCCAGCATTCAACATCATGCACTGGAGCAATTGCGTTTATTGAACAGTGATTACCCGAACGGTGAACCTACCGCCGGCAAACAAATTAAAATTGTAGAATAACGACAATGGCTTCATTCAACGTGGATCGACAAACATGACCGACAATCTCAAGCAGGCAGCGCTCGACTATCACGAACACCCCACGCCCGGCAAACTGGGCATTGCCATTACCAAGCCCTGCGACACGCAACGTGAACTGGCATTGGCCTACACCCCTGGCGTGGCCGAACCCGTGCGTGAAATTGCCAAAGACCCGGAAGCGGCCTATCGCTACACCGCCAAGGGCAATCTGGTGGCAGTGATTACCGATGGCACCGCCGTGCTGGGACTCGGCAATGTCGGTGCGCTGGCGGGCAAGCCCGTGATGGAAGGCAAGGCGGTGCTGTTCAAGAAGTTCGCTAACATTGATGTGTTTGATATTGAAGTTGACGCCGAATCACCGCAGGCATTTATCGACACCGTGGCGCGCATTGCGCCCACCTTTGGCGGCATTAACCTGGAAGACATTGCCGCGCCACACTGCTTTGAAATAGAGAAAATCCTCATCGAACGCCTCGACATTCCGGTGTTTCATGACGACCAGCACGGCACCGCGATTATCATCAGCGCCGGCCTGATCAATGCACTGGAATTGCAGGGCAAGGCCATCGACACTGCACGCATCGTGTGTCTGGGGGCAGGTGCAGCAGGTATTGCTTCCATGCGTCTGCTGCTGGCATTGGGCGCGAAAAAAGACCACCTGCGTCTGGTCGATCGCAAGGGAGTGATTCACGCCGGCCGTGATGATCTGAACGAATACAAACTGGAATTTGCCGTTGACACACCGCAACGCACGCTGGCCGATGCCATGCAGGATGCCGACGTATTCATCGGTGTCTCCGGCCCCGACCTGTGCACCCCGGAGATGCTGGCGTCCATGGCCCCCAAACCGATCGTCTTTGCGCTGTCCAATCCTGACCCGGAAATTCACCCTGACCTCGCGCACGCCGTACGCAAGGATTTAATCATGGCAACCGGTCGCAGCGATTTCCCGAATCAGGTGAATAACGTGCTGGGCTTCCCGTTCATTTTCCGTGGCGCGCTGGATGTGCGTGCGCGGCGTATCAATCAAGCCATGGAAGTGGCGGCGGTGCACGCCTTGCGCAAGCTTGCCCACGAACCGATTCCCGGTGAAGTACTTGAGGCATATCGGCTCACCGAAATGAGTTACGGCCCGGCGTACATTATCCCCAAACCCCTTGATCCACGACTGCTCAATACCGTGGCGCCGGCGGTGGCCCGCGCGGCGGTGGACTCAGGCGTGGCGCGCTTGGCCTATCCGGCACATTACCCGCAGTAACCCCACAACCCCCACTCCCGCGCCGAATCAATCACGATACCGTTGACGCGGACCACCGGCTTGTGGGGTAGCGGGGCGACGTGCAGGGCGAGCCAGTTGGTGAATTGCAGCGGAACATCAGGATGAATGTGAGCGTCGTGCCCCGCGTGGCGCATCTTTGATGGGGCAATATACCTGGGAAGCCGATCCTGACGGTTACGTAATGAGAGACCTTATTCCGATTTTTAATGGCATTAGGGATACCTTTAACGGTAACCATGGCTTTTTCTCACCGGTGCAGGACCGTTCGGGGCCGCCCCCGGGGATAAACAGGCCCGTCCAGACTCACTGGGGGCCACAGTAGCGGTAACTTTTTTTGAATTTGGTATAAGAGGATGATTATTTTGTCGGAAAAACCTGGGGTATTCATCTTAAAGGTAGTGATTTCATCCCTTTTTTGGGTTCCAGTTGCTTATTTGTTTTACAGGTATGGATATTTTTTTCTTTTTCTATTTACCGGTTTTGCGGTACATACGGCGTGCTGTTTTTTCGCCTTGATAAAGTATACCCGGAGAGAGCCTATCCCGAGATGGCTTCGCCGTTTTGAGGAGAGCTTTAATAACTCTGAAAAGGACGGCGGAAGAACGTACGCTTTGGTGTTGAACTGGTTTGTGTGTGTTTTTATGAGCGTCGGTTGGGTAGTCGCTCTATTTGTCGTGCTCGATAGTGGTTTGCTATGGTACGCGGCTCCTCCCTTTTAACGCGGCGTCAAGTACGCCACAAGGGAGTTGTTGTCAACTCTCACTTATGTTTTTAAGATGGTAAATTTTTCTTTTGAAATTTCTTTAAAATGAAAGTAAGTCATTTCATAGGTCGAATAATATATTCACTAGTTGCTTTTTTTATCTTATTGGTATTTGTGTTGGCTGGTTATGATTATGCCGCTATTTTATTATTCGCAATAGTATCTTTTTCTGTATACCTCTTTCTTATGGTAAGAGCTTCTACGAAAGGGACAATGCCGAAGATGCTGCGATTTCATGAGAAGATTGGGGGGAGGAGATATGCGTTGTTTGTAGGGTGGTTCCTTTTTGTTGTTGTTGCAACTGGATTTTTCCTTGTTTTTTTTGGTATTTTGCCGCCACGTATCAAGCTGTAAACTCGGTGGGCACGTTTTGTGTACCCACGCGGACAGATGCGGAATGAATGAACGGCATGACAATGGACAACAGCCCATAGGCTGGGGTGCAAGCTCCAGCGCGAAACAATGGGATCACGGAAACAATGGGCTCAAGTCTTGACATCATTCTTTTTTGCACATATCTCAACTACAAAATGTGGAGGAAAAAAGGTGAATGGCGATGGCCAATATCAAAACTTGACTCCTTTGACTGTGTCCGTTCATCTTACAGTTGACCGCTCCAAATGAGATATAAGTTTGACTTGTTCGCCTATGTAAAATGCATATCTGGTTTATGAGTGCGAATGTGAGGGACTGGGTTAAAAAAGCCGCCCTAGCCTTAATTAAGCTGTCGATACTATCCGTTATTTTTTTATCAATAATTTATTGGGCGAATAAAGGTGATTATCTAGGACTTGTATTGTTTCGGGAAGAGAACCCGACGAGACCGGCCTCATCTACTACCGGGCGCGCTACTATGACCCGAGTGTGGGGCGGTTTACGCAGCGGGATCCGATAGGCATGAAGGGGGGGATGAATCTGTATGCCTATGCCGCCAACAACCCGACCAACCGGGTCGATCCGACCGGGAATTACCCGATCTACAATCAATATGACCCATGGAGCCAGAGCAGCTACTTTACGGGGGGTGGTTTGCCTTCCTCGGCACAGCAGGTGCCGCCGGGGAGTGGGCAGAGCAGTACTGGCATCCCAGGCTCGTTTGTTGCCAATCTGTCATTAGGAAGCGGGGCGGGTGTAAAGATTGGTCTTAAGGCTGATCCAAATGATGGCAGTGTATATTTCAATGTTTCGCTGGGAGCTTCTACCGAGACATCTGCAGTAGTTGGATACTCAACTGATAAACCCTCGAATAAGTTTGGATGGGAGTTTTCTAGGTCAACCCCGGCAATTTTCGGTGCGACCTTTGGAGCTACGGCTAGCTATAACGCGACCTTGGGCCTTAATGGTAACAGTAGATTGGGCGCGAGTGCAGAAGTGATGACTGGAGGGGGTATCTCTACGGGTGGTAGCTCAGCCTTATTTGGTGCAGAGTTCAATACGGGTTTCAAAGCACCCGGCAGTTGGCTCGATGTGATGGCGAATCCAGGGGTATATGCACAAAAGGATTATAATAACGGTTCATCCGGGTTTCCTGTGGGTCGTTGATGCCGGATACAGATCAAGTCCGCCACAATGGAAGTAGATGGCAATCTTGAAATGGTCTCTATTCCTGAACCCACAGGCACGTTTTTGTATT
>JAHFRW010000078.1 GCA_023266055.1 Gammaproteobacteria bacterium
TGGAATCCAGTGGGGACTTGCGCGCCGTGCAGGAGTTGCTGGGGCATGCCGATTTATCCACCACGCAGATTTACACGCATCTTGATTTCCGGCATCTTGCCACTGTCTACGACAACGCCCATCCGCGCGCTAAAAAGCGCATACCCTCTGGGTAAACGTCGCCAATCATGCCTTGTGGTGTGACGGACTGATCTGCAGGCCAGTTTCGGCCTCACCTGATCCCTTGTTCACACGCCGTGAGAGATTTTTTGTTGATCTGGCGAACAGCTGTTCAGCCTCATTAATCCATTGATTTTATTTATTTTTGTGTTTTTTAAGTGGAGGTTTTGTTTTCGTGTGGCGAATTTATCATCATGAAAGCAGGAAATAGCTCAAGATTTGCCCAGCCGGGCCGCTAGTTTTAATGAACGTATAAATCTTGATCAGATTAAGGTTTGTACCATAACTATTGACGAGAACGGCAGGAGCCTCTCTCCATCATGTTAATCACTAGTGAGGAGATATAATCATGAGTAACTTTCGTAAAGTAGTCACAGCAATGGGTTCGGCCAGTTCCCTGGCGCTCATTTTGTCGGGGACGGCAATGGCGGCTCCGCCAGCGGGTTTTAATACATTAGGTCAATGGAATGTCGACACCGCGGGCGTGGTGACAACAACCTGTCCCGCGACGTTTACCTGCGTGACCGTGGCTAATGGCGCCGGTTTTCTTCAGCAGGAAGTCACTAACGGTGCAGGCACGCTTCGCTATGTCAGAACCTTGATTGGCGAAGGTTTCGCCGCTGCAGGCCCGGACATTACCCGTTTGACCTTTGCTTCTGAAGATTATGTTCAATTGGGTGGTACGGGAGGTCTGGCTTCTGCCATGACAATCAAGGAAGGTGCGTTGTCTCCCTCGGGCACGGCCGCCGCGTCCATTACCACCGGTTTTTCCTCGACGGCACAGATTCTGGCAGGTGCATCAATGGTTGCCAGTGGTCTTAATAGATCCGAAGCCATTCTTGGGTTGAATCTTTCCGATACCGGTGCGGTCGCATCAGCAGGCGGTGATGAGTTCCTGACTGACTTTAGCGTCACGGCGAATACACTGGCTTCCGATGGTTCAAATGTTACCGCATCATTGGGTGTGGGGCAGACGGTGTATGTGGGTGGTGCCACGGCGCTGGCTGATCGTCAGCGTTTCGTTACGCTGGTGCAGGATGCGTCAACCAACCAGGCGGCGTTCAAGTTTGCTGCCAATACGACGGATCCAGCGACCCTGGCATGGTCCACGGGTAACAAAATCCAAGTGGTATGGGCTGGTCAAAACATCGGTGGTGCCGGTGCATTCAGTACGGAAAGTGTCAGGTTGGTGTCGAGTGGAGTGGCGGTTACTGGCTCCAATCTGGCCTCGCCGAATACCTTTGAATGGACTACAACCGGGCCGGTTAGTGTGTTGTTCTCGGAATTTGGCACCGCGCCGACATTCTAACCTTCCGGGTTAGCGCAAGGATTGTAAAAAAGAGAGAAGGGTAACCCCCTTCTCTCTTTAATTTTTTGCGGTAAAAAATACCCGATTATTTAATCCACACCGTCTTCACACTCAAAAATTCATGCATACCATGATGCGACAATTCACGGCCATAGCCCGAGGCCTTGGTGCCGCCAAACGGTAAACGTGGGTCGCTTTTTACCATGCCATTGACAAAGCATGCCCCCGCCTGCACACGTCGCGCCAATGCTTCGCCACGGGCACTGTCACGTGTCCATACACTGCTGCCCAGCCCGAAGTGCGAGGCATTGGCGATGCGCAGTGCGTCTTCTTCGTGGTGTGCGCGAATGACAATGGCTACCGGGCCAAATAATTCTTCATGGTA
The DNA here is from genome assembly GCA_023266055.1 of Gammaproteobacteria bacterium. Classification (GTDB taxonomy): domain Bacteria; phylum Pseudomonadota; class Gammaproteobacteria; family Ga007554. The sequence continues at coordinate 1,854 of JAHFRW010000078.1, forward strand.
GGCGCGTGTAACGCTGGTCACATGGTCGAGAATGGATGCCTGATAATAAGCCCCCGGTATGGCAACGGGGGCGCAGCCGGTGATGGCAATGGCACTCTGATTAATGCTGTCCGTGACCTGCTGGTGCAGTTCATCACGCAAATCCGGGCGTGCCATCGGCGCCAGGGTGGTTGTTTCATTCAAGGGGTCGCCTGCGGTTAGCTGTTCTGCCGCCGCCTTGAAACGTGCCACGAATTCATCGGCAATGGTCTCTGCCACGATAAAGCGCTTGGCGGCAATGCAGCTTTGTCCGGCATTGAGAAAGCGTGAGGTCATGGCGTTATGTACGGCAAGCTCCAGATCGGCATCGGCCAATACAATAAACGGATCAGAACCGCCCAGCTCCAGCACGGATTTTTTCAGGTGAGTGCCGGCACAGGCAGCGACTTTACGCCCGACGGCTTCGCTGCCGGTGAGTGTTACGGCATGCACGCGCGGGTCGGCAATCACCCGTTCTACCTGGCGGGCGGGTATCATCAGCGAACAGAATACGCCAAAAGGAAAACCGGCATCCCGAAATATTTTTTCAATGGCCAGCGCGCACTGCGGAACATTGGAGGCATGTTTTAGCAGTCCGGTATTGCCCGCCACCAACGCCGGTGCGGCAAACCGGAATACCTGCCAGAATGGGTAATTCCATGGCATGATCGCCAGCACCGTGCCCATCGGTTGGTAGGCAACATAACTCTTGCCAGCATCCGAGGCAATGATTTCATCGGCGAGAAACGCGGGGCCGTGTTCAGCATAATAATCGCACACCAGAGCGCATTTTTCGACCTCACCCCGGGCTTCCTTGATAAGCTTGCCCATTTCCAGGGTGATGAGGCGTGCCAGAGCGTCGCGCCGCTCACGCAGCAGTTGCCCGGCTTTGCGCATGAGTGTGCAGCGTTTTTCCAGAGGAGTGGCGGCCCAGGCGGGTGTGACGCGGGCTGTTTCCTGCAGGGCGGCCTCAAGCTGAGCCTCGTCCCAGGCGGGCATTTCCCACAGTACGTTGCCATTGGCCGGGTTAATGGATGTAAAAACCATGCAGTGCTCCTCCAGTTTAGGTGGATCAGGTATGATAGGGTATGGATTGTGCGCAAATTAGTGGTGCCATTGGGATGGCCGTACTATATTTGATAGTATATCCAGCTTAGCGGCATAAGGACACGGCTGATCAAGAGTGGTGGAGGAATTTTCGTTGAAAGTGCAGATTCAGTCAGAAATTAAAAAGCGTGATATTTGTGTGCTTGGGGGAACCGGTTTTGTGGGGCGTCATCTTGTCAATCAGTTGGTGAAACAGGGTTGTCGCGTGCGGTTGCTCACGCGCAACCGGGAACGCTATCGTGATTTACTGGTGTGGCCTGGTGTGGAAATGGTCGAGGCCAATATCCATGATGCGCAAGTACTGCATAAGTATTTTGAAGGCTGTGGTGCCGTGATTAATCTGGCGGCGATACTGAATGAAAAGCGCCATGGTGATTTTCATATTGTGCATGTTGACTTGCCACGCAAGGTCATACAGGCCTGTCTGGCGCAGGGTGTGAAGCGTTTATTGCATATGAGCGCGCTTAATGCCAATGTGCGTGGCTTGAGTCATTATTTGCGCAGCAAGGGTGAAGGGGAGGGATTGGTGCATAGCTCGTCAACACAAGGGCTGCAGGTTATCAGTTTCCGTCCCTCGGTGATCTTTGGCCCGGATGATCATTTGTTTAATCGCTTTGCCCAGATACTCAAGTTGTTTCCCGTGGTCCCTGTGCCCTGCGCTGCGGCACGTTTTGCACCGATATTTGTCGGTGATGTAGTACACTGTTTCATGGTGGCGTTGCAGGAGCATGCAGCGATTGGTCATCGTTATGATCTGTGCGGCCCCAAAAGCTATACCATGCAGCAGTTGATGGAATACACCGCCCAGGTGCTTGGCTTGCAGCGTCCTGTTATCGGTCTGGGTAACGTTTCATCGCGCCTGATGGCCAGCATGATGGAATTTTTACCGGGTAAACCCCTTACCCGGGATAATTATCTCTCGATGCAGACAGACAGTGTATGTCAAGGTGAATTCCCCGCCATATTTGGTACGCAGCGTACTGCGCTGGAAGCCGTTGTGCCCGTGTATCTTGGACACCGTGACCAGCGTGCCCGTTATTATGATTATCGCCGTATGGCCGGCCGCGATTAGCGTAATCACCATTTGGTGTAAAGCGTCAAGAGGAGCGATTTGGAAATATATCAAGTGGGTGGCAGTATACGCGACAGATTACTCGGTCTGCCGGTGCAGGATCGTGACTGGGTCGTGACAGGAGCCACTCCGCAACAGATGCTGAACCTGGGTTACAAACAGGTCGGGCAGGACTTTCCGGTATTTCTTCACCCACATAGCCACGAGGAATATGCCCTGGCGCGCACCGAGCGTAAAACCGGCCCGGGCTATAAGGGGTTCAGTGTCCATGCAGCGCCCGATGTCAGTTTGATTGACGACCTGCGCCGCCGCGATCTCACTATTAATGCCATTGCTGAAGCTGCCGATGGCACTATTACCGATCCCTTCGGGGGGGTTGACGATCTCAGACAGCGGGTGCTGCGCCATGTATCTCCCGCGTTTAGTGAGGATCCGGTGCGCATACTGCGCGTGGCACGGTTTTCTGCACGCTTTGCCGCATTGGGGTTTCGGGTGGCTAATGAAACCAGTGCCTTGATGCGCCATATGGTGACGTCTGGCGAGATTGATGCGTTGGTGCCCGAGCGCGTATGGGCGGAACTGGTGCGTGCCCTTGCCGAAGCTGTGCCGTCGCATTTTTTTGAAACCTTGCGTGATTGTCACGCGCTGGCACGATTGTTTCCTGATATCGACCGCTTGTTCGGTGTGCCCCAGCCTCCCCAGTATCATCCCGAAATTGATACTGGTGTGCATGTCATGATGGTAATCGATCAGGCCGCACGCCTGTCCGCCGATGCATGCGTACGTTTTGCCGCATTAATGCATGATCTTGGCAAGGGTACCACGCCGCCCGCAGAGTGGCCGCGCCATATCGGTCATGAAGGGCGTGGCGTTTCCTTGGTCAAGGCATTCTGCAAGCATTGGCACGTGCCCAATGAATTTCGTGATCTTGCCGTGCTTACCGCAAAATATCACACCCATTGTCACCGCGCTGCGGAATTGCGGCCTGCGACATTATGTGACACCTTGTCTGCGCTCGATGCCGTACGTCGTCCGCAGCGATTCGAAAATTTTCTGATTGCCTGTGAAGCCGATGCGCGTGGCCGTCCCGGATACGAAGACGCACCGTACCCTCAGGCGACTCTTTTTCGTAACGCCTTCCATGCCATACAAAGTGTTAACGCGCAGGCACTGGTTGATGCAGGTTTTGTGGGCCCGGCCTTTGTTGAACGCTTGCGTCATCAACGTATTGTTGCTATTACCCGTGCTGTTTCCGCGCATCAGGATGATGCAACGGAGTGCTCCGGTGCCGCAGCAGAGCAGCAACAGGGTCATGGTGAAAATGAGCCGACCGCATGAGTGTTCTGCTGACCCGTACCCTTGAATTGTTATTGTTGGCGAATTCATATACTAAGTGCGACATTCTTTTCAAAAGACGAGGCAAGCTGGGATACTAAGGTTTTTTCGCTCCCGCCAAGAAGTGAATCGACCTGATGATATACCAACAGCTCACC
>JAHFRW010000040.1 GCA_023266055.1 Gammaproteobacteria bacterium
CCCCCATATAAGCCTGCAGCACCTGAGGAATATGAATACAACCGCGTGCATCCTGATAGTTCTCCATAATGGCCACCAGGGTACGTCCTACTGCCAACGCTGACCCATTCAAGGTATGTGCCAGTTCGGGTTTACCTGTGGCAGGGTTCCGCCAGCGCGCCTGTAAGCGCCGTGCCTGAAAATCTCCAAAGTTACTGCACGATGAAATTTCACGGTATTTACCCTGCCCTGGCAACCATACTTCCAGGTCATAGGTTTTGGTAGATGCAAAGCCCATGTCACCACTGCACAGCGCCATGACACGGTACGGTAGCTCCAGTTTTTGCAACACCATTTCAGCATGTGACGTCAAGGCTTCATGCACTGCACAGGAATCTTCCGGCCTTACAATCTGCACCAACTCGATTTTTTCAAATTGATGCTGGCGGATCATGCCGCGCGTGTCCTTGCCATAAGAGCCCGCCTCACTGCGAAAACAGGGCGTGTGCGCAACGTATTTCAACGGCAATGCAGCAGCTTCGATGATGGTGTCGCGCACGATGTTGGTGACGGGCACTTCGGCGGTGGGGATTAAGTACCAGTTCTCTTCTCTTTCTGAAAAAGAACCTCTTTGATAGATGTTACCTTGTAAGGCATCTGCAACCGCCCCCTCATTCATTTCGAATTTTTTTCGAGGAACTCTAAATAAATCTTCTTCGAACTTGGGCAGTTGTCCCGTGCCACGTAAACTCTCAGCATTGACCAGATAAGGCACCCATGTTTCGGTATAACCATGTTGCTGTGTATGAAGATCAAGCATGAATTGAATCAAGGCACGGTGTAATCTTGCCAATGGCCCGTACATCACCGCAAAGCGCGCTCCCGTGATTTTCGCAGCCGTTTCGAAATCCAGAAAACCATTTTCAATACCAAGATCGACATGGTCCTGTGGTTTGAAATCCATGCGGCGTGGCTCACCCCAACGGCGTATTTCTACATTGGCATTTTCGTCCCTGCCCTCGGGTACACTGTCGTGTGGAATATTCGGAATGTTAAGCAGTAACGCTGTAAATTCATCCTGCACCTGTTCAAGCTGTGTTTCAGCATCTTTCAGGCGATCGCCCAAATCGGCAACCGCCGCTAATAACGGCGCAGCATCTTCGCCCGTGGTTTTTGCCTTGCCAATGGCCTTGGCGCTGCTATTACGTTCACTTTGCAAGGTTTGTGTTAATACCTGCAATGCTTTACGTTGATTTTCAAGGGTTGTTATTTTTTGAATATCCAGAGTAATGCCTCGTCGAGCCAACTGGCGGGCTGTTTCTTCAAGTTCACTGCGTAATAATTTTGGATCTAACATTGATGCTCCATTGCTGATAACAACATAATTATTTTTTCAAGTTCCATGATGTAAAGTAGCTTCACATTTGCCTGCCGACTAAAACACCTATCCAGGTTGCGGCAAGACAAACGGTGACACTCAATATGATATTCATGAGCGCTTTGGTGATTTCTCCTGCCTCGAGTAGATTAAAGGTTTCCATGGAAAAACTGGAAAATGTTGTAAACCCACCCAGCAAACCTATCAACAGAACGGCTCGCCATTCTGCACTGGCATGGAATTTATCAACCAGTAACACATAAAGAAATCCCACCAATAACGATCCCAGGACATTTACCGTCAATGTGCCGTACGGGAATCCACGGCCAAAGACGCCAGACACCCAGCCGGACATCCAGAAGCGCAACACTGAACCCAATGCCCCACCCGCCGCAATTGCCAGAATCTGTTTCAAGTCAGGCCTGCGAATTTATCAGGCACGGATGAAGGAAAATCGGGATTCACTTTTTTTTCCATTTTATGGCTTTGTCCAATTCACGCAATTGTGCCAACTTTTCTGAAATTTTAATCTCCAGGCCACGTTGTACCGGATAATAATACGTTCTCTCACCTATTTCTTCAGGAAAATATTTTTCGCCTGCCGCATAGGCATGATCCTCATCGTGTGCATAGCGGTAATTTTTGCCATAATCCAGATCTTTCATCAGACGTGTTGGCGCATTACGCAGATGCAAAGGCACATCCAGTGTACCTAATTGCCGTGCATCTTTCATTGCGGCACCAAATGCACTGTATACGGCATTGCTCTTGGCGGCACAGGCCATGTACACAACGGTTTGCGCCAGCGCCAGCTCGCCTTCAGGGCTACCAAGCCGTTCCTGTACATCCCACGCATTTAATGCCAGTTGCAGGGCGCGTGGGTCGGCATTGCCAATGTCTTCACTGGCCATGCGGGTAATACGTCGCGCGAGATATAACGGGTCACAACCACCATCCAGCATACGTGCCAGCCAATATAATGCAGCATCAGGATTTGAACCACGCACAGATTTATGCAAGGCAGAAACCTGGTCATAAAAATATTCCCCACCTTTGTCGAAGCGTCGCACGCTTCCACCGGACAATACGTTATTCAATAGTTCATCGGTCACTACTTCACGACCATTTTCCACATAGGCAAGATCGGTTACCATTTCCAGGAAATTCAGGGCACGTCTTGCATCACCATCGGCTGCTTCAGCAATGCGGTGACGTATTTCATCGGATACATCAAGCATACGCTTTCCCAGACCATGCGATGCATCGGTTAAGGCGCGATCAATAATCTGGCGAATGTCAGCAGGCTGCAAGCTTTTCAATACGTAGACGCGGGCCCGCGACAGCAGGGCATTATTTAATTCAAACGAGGGATTTTCTGTGGTAGCACCAATAAAAATAAAAGTACCGTCTTCTACAAACGGTAGAAAGGCATCCTGCTGGGATTTGTTAAAACGATGTACTTCATCCACGAACAGGACGGTACCCTGCCCTTGTATATCACGAGTCTGTTGCGCTTTTTCCACCGCGCTGCGAATTTCCTTAACCCCCGCCAATACTGCAGAAACGCTTAAAAATTGCGCATTGGCGTGCTGTGCAATCATACGCGCTAATGTGGTTTTACCGGTGCCGGGTGGCCCCCACAGAATCATGGAATGCAACTTGTCTGCTGTTATTGCCAGGCGCAGTGGCTTATCTGACCCGAGCATATGAGCTTGCCCCGCGAAATCTTCAAATCGGGTTGGCCGCATGCGGTCGGCCAGGGGGTGATTACTGTGACCCTGGGTTTGGCGTGAGGCAGATTGCATATCACAGGTTTTGGGGTTCACCTTCATATCACCGGGTTCAGGAAGGGTCTGCATTATGTATAGTCATGTCACCCCGCCTGATCTGGAATGGTGGCATGAGGATTGATGCATGGCACATTATATCATGAAAAATTCATGATAATGTCATTCGGATATACCGATAAGAGAGGGAAATTCCGATGAGAATTAGAGGTTTGAAAAAGCTTGAAAAAATCCATATCCGCATCCATGCAGATATGGTGGTGGGAAACTAAAAGCGGAAACCGGTCTGAAGACCTAATGCTATTTCTTTGCTGCTACCCATGAGACCAATATCAATGTGCACGCCGAAGGGTGAAAAACCCACTCCTGCGGTAGCAACGCTGGTATCGCTATTGCTCAGGTTATGACGATATCCCAAACGAAACTGAAAGAGGTCAAACGCATTCAATTCCACACCGATGCCGGCGTATTGGGTGGGGGTATCGAAGCCCGTGGCAATGGGGTCATTTTCCATGACATCAAGATCCATACTGACAACGGACCAACTGGTTTGATGCGCTGCGCCTACACGCATCTGAGGTTTCATTTCCAACGTGTTACCTAGTGCCGTGGTATAGCTTTTGGGCAGCAGGTTTTTAATAACCGTGCCAACTTTCCAATGATTCTTGAAATCTTTGCCAAGACCCATATCGAAGTTGACACTGTTATAGGATTTTTTACCTTCATTAAATGTGACCTCGGCAGTTTCGAGGTTAAGGGCATAATCAAAAGTATCTATTTTCTGAAACTTTGGTGTCATCCCTACACCTATCCCACCAAATATCTCGAATTCCTTTGCCAGTGCAATACCTACTTCACTGACCACGGCGCCACGCCCCAATACCGCAGATGTCATATTTGTAGTGGGATCAGTAATCGGGGAAAAATTATTGGCGGCGAGTTGATCCAGAATAACCTGGATATTGCTCAAGTCATTTTGCGTGATATTCAATGCCATGCCACCCATTGCGCGTGACGCAACAAATACAGACACAGCAAATTTCTTGCCCGGAACGCCCACAACAGCACCTGCCATGACCTCTATTTCCAGATCATGGTTTGAAAGTGTATTCAGGCCCGTAATCAGTGTATTACCCGTGCTCACAACGGTATCTTTTGTGGCAGGTGAAGGCGTAGCATTAAAAGCAGTAATCGCCGCGCTGAAATTATCGATGGTATTGTTATTCTGAAAGGTATCCAGCCTGTCTATGAATTCATCCTGATCTGCGACACGAATACCTAAAATAGGTAGTTCCAGGCTAAAATCTTCGTCTTTGTGGGCGGTTGCCAGCAATGCCGGATTAAAGAAACCGGCATTGGCGCTGGTGCCCGCAGCGACACCGGTACCTCCCATCGCCATTGATCGTGGATCAAACGTACCAAAAGGCATGGCGTGCGCTATATGTAAGTTGCGCCAACATTAAAGACAGACCCAATCCCAGTGATTTTTTATTCATGAATACCCTCATCGTTTATAAGTCTGATTAACCGGTGCGAATCAAGTTGCTCAGTGGTCTTCCCACCATTGCTGCGCCTTGGCTCTGTCAAAGCCAGGTAGAACCGCTTTTTGAATTTGTGTATTACGTAAGGCAGGAAACCGAGCCTTGAAAACCGCTTCGTCTTTCACAAGTTGGTCAGTAATCTCAATGTCAAAAGTACCACCAGAGAATCCGGCAACAGCCTGATCAAGCAATGGAATAGAAGGGCCGGCTTTAAATTCACCGTCTTGCCGCTCACGAATGGTTGCGTTTACGTGGCCAAGATAAAAAACACCCGTGCCACTGGATTTGATATCTGTATGAAGCGGTGCGAAGAAGGTTCCTCGAACAGGAAATATACCGCTGAATCCGGTCAGGCCACGAACCACGTAGTCACCGTTTTCGAGTTCCATGCGCAGTAGATAGCTATTGCCACTTTCTGCAGTGTCAGTCTCCAGTTTTGCTTTAGTGTCCATGGTGAAGTTGATGCGATCCTTACTGTCTATCACATCCTTTTTTTCCACATGCACTACAAGAAGACTGGGTTGATAGGAAGGTCTATAGTTATTCTTTAATGTCACTGTCATTAAATAAACTGGTTTACTGCCGCTGACCACCACATCCGAATCATTCTCAAATGCCATTTTTGTGGGTGTGGCACATCCCGCCAGCAACGATACGGCACAAACAAACGCAATTAGTATACGATTAAGCATTGGGTGCCCCTGTTAACCAGGACAAACTGGTATTGTTGAAAATTCTGTGTGCCTTGACCTGACTATTTACAGAATAAAAAAATACAATGCCGGTTTTTATGTCGGCAGGCGACCAGGGGAACTTTAACGGGAAAGGAAAATTCTCAGGAAGATAGAATAAGTGTACGCGTGTCTGCACGAATAGCACGATCAGGTAGTGTGGTAATCAGGCGCTGTATTACTCGTTCTGCTGTCAGTCGATAAGCGGTTAATTTTCCACCGTAAACGGTGAGTACCCGCGGGTAGTCTTGCCTGTCCACGTGCAGGATGGTTTCACGGGGACGAGAAAATGCCTTGCCTTCGCCCACCGGCAGTACCCGCAAACCCACAAAAGCAGATAGAATTTCTGGCGATTGACGATACGCAGGAAAATAATGGGTGAGGGTTTGCAATAGATAGGCCTGTTCATGAAGCAACGGCTGTACTGCCGCGGGATCACCCTTGTAGAGGGTTTCAGTAGTGCCTACCAGGGTATTTCCTTGCCAGGGCATCACGAATACGGCACGCTGATCCTTGGGAGCTTCAACATAATAAATGCCGTGAGTAATCGTGCCTGAAACTACCAGATGGGTTCCTTGTACCAACTCTATGGGAAGTTGTAGTGGCGCAGGTGTAATATGTGCCAACACATGATTGACCCATGGCCCCGATGCATTCACCAGCACCGTCGTCTCGCACGTGAAGATTTGGCCATTATGTTGATAGGATACGCTACAACCCTCTTCGTTCAATTGAGCGCCTGTAAAGGTCGCTGGCATCTGCAAGTGTGCACCCAATGCCTGTGCTGAACGCATGACTGCACGAGTCAGCGCAGCATCATCGGTTTGTCCATCCCAGTATTCAAACACTGCTTCAAGATCGTTTGTTTCCAGATCATCCAGCTCGTCCCATTCACTCCTGGGTACGCGACGGAAACGTACCGCCTTGTCTACAATGGATGACGCCCCCCCCAACAGTGCATACAGGCTTAAACCCAGACGTAGTTGTGCCGGACGGCGTGTTGTGTTGCTGTATATCGGGATATAAAAAGGCTGGCGTTGAATCAGGTCAGGTGCTATTTTAAGGAGTAGTTCACGTTCATGCAGGCATTCGCGCACCAAGGCCATTTGCCCGCTTTCCAGGTAACGTAAACCACCATGAATAAGCTTGCTGGAACGGCTGGAGGTGCCACTGGCAAGGCCGTGTTGTTCAAGAACCAGTACCGAAAAACCACCTGCTGCTGCTGCCTGCGCAATGCCTGCGCCATGAATGCCGCCGCCAATGACTACCAGATCATAACGGCTTGTCACTCAAGAGGTCGCTCAAAACACCCCCGTTTACGCAAGAGTGGGTAACGCAACATTTCACCAATGGCCATGGTTTCAATCAAACTGGCACCCCGTGCCGCCAGTAGCAAAGCAATTTCCGGATTCGTTACTTCATAAAGTGCCCATTGCCATGGGCCAGGCCATAATGCATCGTTAGCGGGTATTTTTTTGTAGTTACAGAAAAGGTAATTGGGGGCCAATGCCGTTGCGGTACCGCGTGTCGCATTATCCCATTGATGCATCACCCAGCCCACACGCAACTCCTGCATGGCACGTGCGCACCGTATCGCAAGCCGGTCAAACGAAATCAACACGCACTGATCCAGCACCGGTTCCAGTACCTTTAATACCATTTTCACGACGTTTTCAATCCCAAACGCTTTCAGGCTTTCTTCCTTCATTTCCACAAAAGCGGTCGCATGCGGCCATTTCTTTAATAAAACAACAGCATCAGCCAGTGTGGGAAGCGTGACATTGGTGAATTTATCACCTAATCGGGCGCTCTCATTCACATAAATATCCGCAAGCTGTGCTGCCGTCATTGATAACAAGAGTTGATCAACCCCGGCAGTGCGTTGCAAGGTGGTATCGTGACACAGCACAGGTACCCCATCAGCCGTAAGCTGGACATCAAATTCAATATAACAGGCCCCGACCTGCAAGGCTGCTTCAAGTGCCACCAGAGTATTTTCAGGGTAATGTTTAGCATAGCCACGATGGGCGATCAGATGTGGTATTTTCATTGGAATATATTAACTGCTTTTGTTCGGGTCTGCTATATCGGCGTACAATAAAAGAGATCGTGTATTCTGCCGCGTCATTCAGTAGCCTTGTTATAGATTTAGTATGAATGAGTTTAAATATGGAACGATCCTCAAGGTCCACGGCGCAGTGTCTAAATTTCGATCACGATTGATCCTTTTGTTTTTAATGTCTCCCCTGAATCCGATTTCTGCGGAGTTGAAAACAGCCAGGATATATATTTTGATATCAGCGCCTTATATATTGTTGCTTTGCAGGATCTATCGTGGAACTACACATGTGTGTGATCGGTATTTGCAGGCGGCTTACGTTGCAGCACACGTTGGATCCTGGTGATGGCATCATCCACATAAGTAAATACCACAGGGATTACCAGCAGGCTCAGGAAGGTGGATGTAATCAATCCTCCAATCACTACAATGGCCATGGGTGCGCGAAAACTGGGATCAGCACCAAAACCAATAGCGGTGGGTAGCATACCCGCACCCATTGCCACGGTTGTCATCACAATCGGTCGTGCACGTTTGTGGCAGGCGTCAAGCAGCGCGTCCCATCGATTCAAGCCATGGTCACGGCGTGCCATAATCACATAATCAATCAACAGTATCGAATTTTTGGTTGCAACACCCATCAGCATAATAAGTCCAATCATTGAAGGCATCGATAATGCAGTATTTGTAATAAATAACGCAAGGAAGGCGCCGGGAATAGATAAAACCAGTGCCGCCAGAATAGTGACGGGTTGCATAAAGTTCTTGAATAGCAGCACCAGTACAATATAGATACATAACACACCCGTAAGCATGGCTAACCCAAAGCTTGCAAATAGCTCGTTCATTGCCTCGGCATCGCCGATTGCATTTTGGGTTATGCCCGGGGGCAGCTGACGCAAACTGGGCAATGCCTGCACCTGTTTTTCGACCAGTCCCAGTGGTTGCTGGTTTAATTCAATTTCAAAATTGACATTACGTAGCCGGTCGTAGCGATTAATTTCGGTAGGTCCGCTATCAATCTCGATGTCTGCAATATTGCTCAATATGACAGGGCCATGTTTGCCAGGAACAGTTAATCGTTTCAAAAGCGCGATGTCTTGACGAGCTTCGGGCGGCAGTTTAACCACAATGGGAATCTGGCGTTGTGACAGATTGAGTTTTGGAAGCCCTTGATCGTAGTCACCTGCAGTTGCAATTCGTAGCGTGTCTGCAATGACAGATGAAGTGACACCAAGATCAGCAGCCTTGGAAAAATCAGGCCGGATCACCAGCTCTGGACGTACAAGGCTTGCTGTTGTACTCACATTGCCAATGGCAGGAATGGTACGCAACTCACGCTCCACAACGCGGGCATGCTCAGTCAATACCTCTCCATTTTCGCTTGCAAGCACTAAGATATATTTTTCATTGGATCCCCCAAACCCTACATTAAGATGCACGCCCGGCAATACGGCGAGAGCTTCACGTAATTCACGTTCGACCTGTTGTTTTTTAATTCCGCCTCGCTCTTTTCGTGGTGTCAAATTAATGGTCAATGTTGCCTTACGTACTTCGGACGCACCATGCAAGGTAAAGGGATCACTCCCTGCGGCCCCTCCTCCTACCGAAGTATAAATCATTTTTACATGGGGGTTTTTTTGCACAATCATGCGGGCCTGCTCTGCGGTTGCGAGCGTTTGCTTGAGCGTGCTACCGGGAGGTAATGAAATATATACCTGTGTTTGTGACAGGTCATCAGGTGGAATGAATCCTGTCGGCAGTAATGGTACCAATGAAAAAGAACCAAAGAAAAATATTGCCGCGCCGAGCAGCGTGAGTAGGCGGTGCCTGGCGCACCAGCTCGCCCATTTCATGTACGTTCTCATCCAGTATGGATCAGCATAACTTTTGGTGGGTGGTTTTAGCAGATACGCTGCCATCATCGGTGTCAACATACGTGCGACCACCAGTGAGAAAAACACGGCAATCGAGGCCGTCCAGCCAAACTGCACAAAAAACTTCCCTGGCACGCCACTCATGAAGGCCGTTGGCAGGAACACCGCAATCAACGTGAAAGTCGTCGCAATAACCGCGAGTCCAATCTCGTCCGCTGCTTCCATGGCCGCTTGATAGGGTGTTTTACCCATGCGCAAGTGGCGCATGATATTTTCTATTTCCACAATGGCATCGTCCACCAGAAGGCCGACGACCAGGGACAAGCTGAGCAATGTAATGACATTAATCGTAAAGCCAAATAGATGCATTGCAGCGAAAGCGGGAATAATGGCTAATGGCAGTGCTGCCGTAGTTACCAGAGTAGCCCGCCAGTCACGCAGAAAGAACCACACTACAAGTATGGCAAGGATGGCACCCTCATACAGTAACAACATTGAACCCTGGTAATTTTCCTCCACGGGATCGACAAAATTAAATGCTTCGGTAATCTGTATATCTGGATTATGCATCTTGAGTTGTTTCAGAGCTTCACGCACCCCCTCTGCAACTTCAATCTCACTGGTGCCACGGCTGCGAGAGATTTCGAAGCCGACCACAGGCTGACCATTAAGTAATGCTATCGACTGTTGTTCCGCCACTGTGTCGGTAATGGTGGCGATTTGATCCAGGCGAATACGCCGACCATCACTCAGGGAAATATCCATGCGTGACAGCTCTGTGACTGAAGGTACTGTAGCAATAGTACGTACAGATTGCGTGATACCACCGATGTCAGCGCGCCCACTGGATGCTTCCTGCTGTATTTGTCGTAACTGCCGTGAAATTTCCGCAGCGGTAACACCCAGCCCCAGGAGGCGTGTCGGTTCCAGTTCAATATGAATTTCCCGGTCTACGCCACCCACCTGCGACACGGCACCCACACCACGTACAGCAAGCAATTTTTTGGTCACGGCATTATCAACAAACCAGGACAATGCCTCATTATCCATACGATTAGACGCAACGGTGTAGGTCAGAATGGGGGATCCCGCCAGATCCATTTTCGTAATAACAGGATCACGTAAATCAGTTGGTAGATCAGAGCGAATACGTGATACCGCATCACGCACGTCGTCGAGCGCATCCTGAGTGGATTTCTCAAGCCTGAATTCGACCGTTACCATTGCTACGCCGTCTTGTACTTTAGAATAAATATGCTTTACGTCCTGTAGCATCGCCACAGAATTTTCGATTTTACGTGCGACCTCGGTTTCCATCTGTGGTGGTGACGCACCCGGCAACGATGCGGTGACTATGATCATTGGCAGATCAATGTCGGGAAAACTCTGGACTTTCATTGCACGAAATGACATCAAGCCAATCAGGGTAAGCATGATGAATAAAAGGATCGCGGGAATCGGATTGCGAATTGACCAGGCAGAAACATTCATGGGCTTATTTCGGTAGGGGTGTGGACGCAGGTAATGCAGTTGCATCGACTACACGTACCATATCACCATCAGCAAGAAACCCTACGCCGCTGGCCACTACACGGGTCATCGCGCTCAAGCCCCGAGTTACTTCAACACGATCACCCCGGCGCTGCCCCAGAGTAACCTTGGTCTGCATTGCATGATGGCTGTCATCAATCTGATATATATAGTTGAAACCGTCGCGTATCAGGACAGCAGACTGTGGTAACGTAAGTGCAGCGTCGATACCCAGTTCGAATTCTCCACGCACAAACATGCCTGCACGTGCTGTGCTATGTCCCTTCAAGTCAACATAAATAATGGCGTTACGAGTTTGTATATCCACAGTAGGGGCGATCGTGCGTACTGTACCTTTAGCACGTGTTCCATCAGGCAATACAAGTGATACTTTCATGGCTGCTTTGATATAAGCCAGCTCGGTTGCCGTCACTTCGGCGCGCCATTCCAGTCGATTATTACGAATCAGGCGAAACAGCTCCTGGCCGGATTGTGCGAGTGCGCCTATCGTTGCCATACGCGCCGTAATTACGCCATCATCCGGCGCAATAATGCGAGTTTGCGCCAAACGTAACGTATCGGCCTGCCATTTGGCCTTGAGAGCGCTCACACGTGCCAGCGCGGTTTGTTCGGCAGTTATGTATTGGTTAATCTGTTGGGCGCTCAATGCACCGGCTGATTCAACTTTTCGTGCACGATCCGCATTTAATCGTGCCTCAGCCAGGATGGCTTCAGCTTCGACGATAGTCGCTTTCGTTTGTGCAAGTTCGGCCACCATGATGTCACTGGAAATACGCGCGAGTATTTGACCTTTTTTTACCGTGTCACCCACGTTAACAAGCACGTCACTGAGTCGATAACCGCTGATCTCGGTACCAATCATTATTTCCTGCCATGCAGCAATATTACCGTTTGCGACGACTATACGGGGCCATTCAATAAGCTGTGGTGTGGTGAGCGTCACTGTTAATGCAGGACGCTCTGCCGATTCGGTGGTGGGGGCATCGACCTTGCTCACCGGAGAGACAACGGAATTTTGTGTAATGACCCAAATACCTACCAAGCCACACAAAATGATAATCATGGCAATTACGGTTAATCGACGATGTGATTTGAGGAGGGAGAAGACAGGCATCATTGAGTTACCTGCAATTCAAGTCGATCCTTATCAAGACTCTTTGGGAATTTCTGAATCATTTTTTTCATTCGAGGTATATTTTAATTAAATTGATGGGAAGCATGATAAAAAAGAATAGCAAGATCAACAAAATAATACAATCCATACGACCCCGCTTATTGTTTGGTCTCGTGTCCGGTAGTAATGAAAAAGAAGGAGGCTATACTCTTCACAAATAGTATGATCTAATATCCCTGCCTTCTTGGGGTTATTTTTGTGCCCGGAGGGAGTTCCCGCAGTATCTGTTGTGTCACACCATTCAGCCTTGGAGAATTTTTGGTGACAAGTCACCCGTAAATATAATGAGTCATGTTTTCCAAGGAAAAGTGTGTCGCCGTGCTCGTGATACATTTTGGGACATCCGAGTCCCCAAAATGACTGCGCTCGGCGACAGCTATGCCTTCGGCGCCCGGACAGGCCTGCGTCCGCAACGACGCCCCACGGCGCGGGACGCCATTGCTCCCACAATGCCGCTACGCCTATCGTTGTCTTCCCATTTTGTCTCCACTTGTGCTCTCGCACAAACTCCGACAAAACAGGAAAACCTCGGCTATCCGGGGGTTGCCCGCCAACGCTCGCTTTCGCGTCGCTCTCCCTGGCGGGCGCCAGGGAAATTCAATGCCAATCGTGGACGTAGCCATGTATATTAACGCGTATAACGCTACAGGTCCTCGCGCGGTGCTTCATCCCATGTCGCCAGGCGGGCCAACCGTCCCTGCGGGATACCCAGCGATTGATCCAACACCCTATCTTATAGGGACAGCACAGGCACCAGCAGCGAACGAAATGGGTTGGAAAGACACGGTGCAGGCACCCCCCGGCATGGTCACGCGTCTTATTGTTCCCTTTGGTGCCCTAGCCGCACCTAACCTGCCTTTGTAGTGGTCAAGTGTTTTTGGCCACTGCCCTTTGAGTTTCCCAATACCTTTTTTCCGCCCTATCGGGTGCCAATCCACCATTGTGAGTGTGCGGTCTAAATGGGTTGTAGTACCCCAGTATGTAATCAATGATCCCTTGTTTTGCCTCGTTAAACGAGGGGTAGCCAATCTCAGGAATCCATTCTGTTTTTAAACTACGAAAGAATCGTTCCATGGGGCTGTTGTCCCAGCAGTTTCCTCGGCGACTCATGCTTTGTGTCATTTGATAGCGCCACAGCGCTTGCCTGAATGACAGGCTGGTGTACTGGCACCCTTGGTCGGAGTGAAACATAACGCCCTTAGGTCTTCCTCTCGACTCGTACGCCATCATCAGCGCCTTCTTTACCAGATCGCTATCCGGTGAAAGCGAGAGTGCCCAGCCAATCGGCTTTCGCGAGAACAGATCCAGCACTACCGCCAGATAAGCCCAGCGACTCCCGCTCCAAATATAAGTAATGTCTCCGACCCACACCTGGTGGGGGACTGCCACATCGAACTGACGATCCAGGCGATTCGGTATATCAAGACGCGCCTGCGCCGCCTTCTTGTAACGGTGCTTGGGTTGTTGATTGCTCACCAACCCCAATAGCTTCATGCGTCTTGTCGCACGATATCGGGTCAGTGGAATCCCGTTCTCGCTGACCATCGTGGCAATAGATCGAGCACCTGCAGAGCCATTACTGAGTTGATGGGCTTGCCTGACGCTCTCTTGAAGTCTTAGCTCATCGAAGCTGGTTTCTTTTGGATTATCACGCCAGTAGCGATAGCTGCTGCGCTGAATGCCAAATATCTCACAGGCCGATTGAACCGAATAACCCGCCTTTTCAAGCCGCTGGATTATCGCACATTGTTCAGCGAGTCCGACATCAAGAGAGCGGTAGCTTTTTTTAGGATTTCTTTCTCCATCTCAACCCGCTTTAACTGCTTCTCAAGCCCTTTAATACGCTGTTGGTCAGGCGTGAGTGCGGCACCCATCGGTGTTTTTCCTTGGCGCTCTTTCCGTAGTTGCCGTACCCAATACTCCAATGTCGATTTACCCACACCAACCGCCTCAGCGGCATCCTTTATACTGTAGTTCTGATCTACGACCAGCTGTGCTGACTCCAGTTTAAATTCCGTACTGAAAACACGTTTCTTATTTGCCATTGCGTCACCTGACCTCTGTTGTGATTTATCATATCACTCAAAAGTCGGTGGCCAGTTCTACTATGCCACTACACTTTTGGCAATTCATTTACAGGACGGTATGTTTGGCATTGCCATATTCTGGAGCATGAAGACAATGAAATGATGCTGCCTTACGACGTGGTTTAATTTCTTAAAGCAAAATAAAGCATTACCATCATAATAGGCTGGATGTCGCTACAGCAAGATCCAGCCTATTTTTTTCATGCTGGCAAGTAACCTACTTACGTTTTCTATTCGCGGGTTTAAACTTTGTGGCCTGCGTATTTGATTTTTTGCGGGACTTTGCTTTTTCGTCGCGCCCCGATATGGCTGATTGGACGCTGCGCGGTGAGGTAGCTTTCACTACAGGTTCCGCTATTGGCTCCCAGGCTATTCCGGCAGCACGTAATAAGGTTTCCATGTCGCGGTCATCCAGCTCTTCCATTTGTCCTCGACGCAAACCTTTACGCAGTGTGATCGGCCCATAGCGCACACGCATCAAACGGCTGATTTTTACGCCCTGGCTTTCCCACAAACGACGCACTTCGCGGTTACGCCCTTCTTTAAGTATTACATGAAACCAATGGTTGATCCCTTCACCGCCCGCGTCAATGATCGTGTCAAAATTAGCCATTCCGTCATCCAGCATCACACCTTGTTTGAGTCGCTCCAGCATGGCGCCATCGACCTTGCCAAGAATACGCACAGCGTATTCACGCTCTATTTCGGTGGAAGGATGCATGAGTTTATTGGCCAGCACCCCATCGGTGGTCAACAAAAGCAGGCCAGCCGTGTTGAAATCCAGGCGGCCCACGGTAATCCAGCGCGCATTACGCAGCTTGGGCAATTTGTCAAAAATGGTGAGACGACCTTCGGGATCAGAGCGTGTGCACACCTCACCTTCAGGCTTGTAATAGACTAACACCTGACGTTTGGGTGTTTCCAGACGATAGCTTTGCAGTGCGCGGCCATCAATGGCAATGTTGTCTTCTGCCGTCACCCGATCACCGAGTTTAGCCGGCAAATTATTAATGGTAATGCGCCCCGCGGCAATCCATTCTTCTATTTGGCGGCGTGAGCCATGACCTGCGTTTGCCAGTACTTTTTGTAATCTTTCAGCCATGTGTGGATGCTTCGTGACCTTCATGGGTTTCGCTGACATCACTGGCAGCGTCATGGGTTATCGGATAAAGCTGGACTACGTTATGCTCTGAACCATGATCATTATGATTGGGAGCGGTGTTATGTTCTGATTGACTCAAGTGCATTTGTGCAGGTAAATCCTCAAGGCTGTTAATTTCTGCCAAGGTAGGCAAATCACCCAAACCTTTCAGGTTGAAAAAATCCAGAAATTGGCGGTTCGTGCCATACAACGCGGGACGACCGGGAACTTCACGGTGGCCCAGTACGCGTATCCATTCACGCTCCTGTAAGGTTTTGATAATGTTGGAACTCACCGCCACACCGCGAATATCTTCAATTTCGGCGCGTGTAATCGGTTGGCGATAGGCAATCAGCGCCAGGGTTTCCAATAGTGCACGTGAATAACGGGGTGCACGCTCTTCCCACAGGCGCGAAATCCAGGGCGCCAGTGCTTGCTTGACCTGAAAGCGGTAGCCACTACTGACTTCTTTCAATTCAATCCCGCGTGCATCACATTCCTGTTGCAGGGTATCCAGCGCCTGACGCAACTCATCACGGGTGGGTGGCTCTTCTTCGTCTGGCTGCGTCGGGTTAAACAGTGCTGCCAGTTGATCAACACTCAATGGATGGTCTGCCGCCAGTAACGCGGCTTCAATAATGTTTTTAAGTTGTTGCGGATTCATCGCTGACCCCCTGTATAGATTGGCGTGGAACTTTCACGTAGATCGGTGCAAACGCGTCGGCCTGAACCAGCTCAAGCAAGGACTCCTTGATTAACTCAAGCACGGCAAGCAAGGTGACCACTATCCCCTGACGCCCTTCCTCGATGGTAAACAACGTGGTAAATTCCGTAAAATTATCGGTATTCACCACGCCAAGAATATTCGACATACGTTCGCGCACGGATAAGGTTTCACGCTGTACATGATGATGCGAAAACATCTCGGCGCGTGTCAGTACATCCTTGAGTGCCAGCAGCACTTCATTCAGCGTTACATTCGGTGCCAGCCGTGTCGTCTGGGTGTCGGGTCGTTTAGCCGATACCATAAATACATCGCGACCCAGTTGCGGCAACGCTTCAATATCACTTGCTGCCGTTTTAAATCGCTCATATTCCTGCAGGCGACGTATCAATTCGGCCCGTGGATCCCCTTCCTCACCTTCAGCGACACCCGGAGGACGTGGCAACAACATGCGTGATTTGATTTCTGCCAGCATGGCTGCCATTACCAGATATTCAGCGACCAATTCCAGATGCAAGCCTTTCATGAGATCAATGTACACCATGTACTGGCGTGTGATTTCAGCAACGGGGATGTCGAGGATTTCGAGGTTCTGACGTTTGATGAGATACAGCAATAAATCGAGTGGCCCCTCGAAAGTTTCAAGAAATACTTCGAGCGCATCCGGTGGAATGTATAGATCGCGTGGCAAGGTGTTGAGTGCCTCACCGCGTACCAGCGCTACAGGCGACGTCGCTGCTGCCTGTAATGCTGCCAACTCCTCACCCTCTACATTGGCTATATCATTGATCATAATGTTTTATCATGAAAAATAATTCAACCCCATTGCCTGGCGCACTTCTGTCAAGGTCTCACGGGCCACAGTACGTGCAGCTTCAGCACCTTCCTTGGCAATTTTGCGCACCGCTTCCGGGTTAGCGATAAATTCCGCTGCCCGTTCACGCATCGGCGCTTGCTCCGCCAGCACCGCGTCGATCACCGGGCGCTTGCATTCGATACAACCAATACCCGCCGAACGGCAGCCTTGCTGCACCCATTGCTTCACATCATCCGTGGAATAAACTTCGTGCAATTGCCACACGGGGCACTTGTCAGGGTTGCCCGAATCGGTACGACGCACACGTGCCGGGTCGGTGGGCATGGTGCGTAATTTGTGCTCCACCGAGGCTGGATCTTCGCGCAAGGTAATGGTGTTACCGTACGACTTCGACATTTTTTGACCATCCAGTCCTGGCATTTTTGACGCAGGTGTTAATAATGCCTGTGGTTCCGGCAGAATGATCCTGCCCCCACCTTCCAGATAGCCCATGAGCCGCTCACGATCACTCAGACTGAGGTTCTGCTGTGTTTCCAGCAGCGCACGCGCGGCTGTTAACGCTTCGTGATCACCCTGCTCCTGGTACCGTGTACGCAGTGACTGATAGAGTTTGGCGTTTTTCCCACCCATTTTTTTTGCGGCGGCTTCAGCACGTTCGCTAAAGTCTTTTTCACGCCCGTAGAGATGATTAAAGCGTCGTGCGATTTCGCGCGTCATTTCAATATGGGGCACTTGGTCTTCACCCACCGGTACCCGGCTGGCCTTGTAGATCAATACATCGGCGCTTTGCAGCAGTGGATAGCCCAGAAAACCATAGGTCGACAAATCCTTTTCGCGCAGCTTTTGCTGTTGATCCTTATAGGTCGGCACACGTTCCAGCCACCCCAGCGGGGTCATCATCGACAACAACAAATGCAGCTCGGCATGTTCCGGCACGTGTGACTGAATAAACAATGTGGCCGATGCCGGGTCTACTCCGGCCGCCAGCCAGTCAATCATCATGTCCCATACGCTGTTGGCGATGACGCCGGGATTTTCATATTCCGTGGTCAGGGCGTGCCAGTCGGCCACAAAGAAAAAACACGGGTATTCGTGTTGTAAACGTATCCAGTTTTTCAATACGCCATGATAATGTCCCAGATGCAGTTGGCCGCTGGAACGCATGCCCGACAGCACACGTGATTTTGGGTTAAGTATGGAGTTCAAAGGCTTATCCTGTAATCATAAACCAATCATGGAATATAAACCCATCTGCGCGATATTCACAAAGGGGGTCATGATGTAGGCCAGCGCACCACTGATCAGCAGGCCCAGCAAAATGAAGAATCCATAAGGTTCGATGCGATTATAGGCATGGGCAAACGGGTCGGGTAGCAGGCCAGCCACTACACGGCCCCCATCCAGGGGTGGCAAGGGCAGCAGATTGAGCACCATCAGCATCACGTTAATTGCAATACCGGCGGCCCCCATATACACCAGCGGGCGCGCCAACAGATCAAGCTGCCCACCAAATACCAAGCCCGCTTTCATCACCAGCGCCCAGAGAATTGCCATCAACAGATTGGCCACTGGCCCAGCCAGTGCGACAATGGCCATATCACGCTTGGGGTTACGCAGATTCTCCCACGCCACGGGCACCGGTTTGGCCCAGCCAAAAATAAAGTCATCCATCATCAACAACAAACCCGGCACCAGCAAGGTTCCTATTGGATCAATGTGTTTGACAGGATTAAGCGTCAAACGGCCCAGCATATAAGCGGTGGGGTCGCCCAAACGCCGCGCCACCCAGCCGTGGGCAACTTCATGTACGGTAATGGCAAATAAAACCGGCAGCGTCCACACCGCAATACGCTGCATTAAATTAAGATCATCCATTGGTAAAGTATAACCTTAAAAGCGGATTTCCGGGACGGGCACCCATTATTTTATAAAAGGCCGTATATCGCCCTTCCCTTCTCTGGCAATCGTGGGTATGCCTTTCACAAAATCCACGACCGTAGTAGGTAAATACCCGCAGTTGCCGCCCCCCACTACCACATCAACCTGATGTTGAAGGCGCTCATAAATCTCTTCCGGGTCAGTCATCGGGCTATCTCCCCCGGTATTGATCTGGGGCAGACTCAGGGTTGAGCTCACCAGCGGTTCACCCAACGCCTCCAGAATGGCACGTGTAATGGGGTGATCCGGCACCCGAATACCTATCGTCTTGCGTTTGGGGTGCTGCAGGCGACGTGGCACTTCATGGGTGGCAGACAGCACAAAGGTATAAGCGCCGGGTGTGTTGGCCTTCAGCAGACGAAATGTCGCGTTATCTACGTTGGCATACGTGGCGATTTCCGACAGATCACGGCATACCAGCGTCATATTGTGTTTGTCATCAAGCTGGCGCAGGTCCCGAATACGATCCATTGCGGCCTTATTGCCTATCTGACAACCTAACGCATAACAAGAATCCGTAGGATAGATAATCACCCCGCCCGCACGTACAGCTTCAACCACCTGTTTAATCAGACGTGACTGCGGATTTTGTGGATGAATTTCTATAAACACGGACATTGCCCCAACGCGCAGATAATTTATTTTACAATAAAAACAATATTTTATTATTCATGTGTCAAGCAAAATATCATTATTCTAAAAAAATAATGGGAAACCACACCGCCATGTAAAAGTCAGCTAAAATACCACAATACTGAAAACAGCGCTTCAATCAATCAACAGGTACCCATCAATAGGTACCCATCAACAGGTTCCGCACATACATGAAGCTTTTATTTGATTTTCTTCCGATTTTCCTGTTTTTTATTGCCTACAAAGTCTACGATATTTATACCGCGACGATTGTTGCAATTGTAGCTTCGTGCCTGCAAGTCGCCTTTTTCTGGTTCAAACATCGTCGCGTAGAGTCCATGCACATCGTTACACTGGTGCTGATCGTAGTGCTGGGGGGGGCGACATTGATCCTGAAGGACGAAACTTTTATTAAATGGAAACCAACCGGTGTTAACTGGCTGTTCGGCCTTGCTTTTCTGGGCAGCCAGTTCATCGGTAAAAAAACCATTCTGGAACGCATGATGGGCGCCAACATCACATTACCCGCCGAAATCTGGATACGCCTCAATGTGGCATGGGCACTGTTCTTTATTGCTCTCGGGTTTATCAATTTGTATGTCGCCTATAATTACGACACGGACACCTGGGTAAATTTCAAACTATTTGGCATGATGGGCCTCACCATTCTCTTTATTCTTGCGCAGGCAGCTTATTTGTCCCGGCATATCAAGCACGAAGATACCGAAACACAGGATTCCAAGGACGGCCCGTAATGTTATACGCCATTATCAGCCAGGATATCCCCAACAGTCTGGAACGCCGCCTGGCGGTACGCCCCGCCCACCTTCAGCGTCTGGAAACACTGCGGGATGCAGGTCGTCTGGTACTGGCAGGCCCGCACCCCAATATCGACAGTGAAAATCCAGGGCCCGCAGGATTCAGCGGCAGCCTCGTCGTAGCCGAGTTCCCATCACTGGTCGAGGCTCAGGCCTGGGCAAATGCCGATCCATATTTCACGACGGGTGTTTACGAAAAGGTTATTGTAAAACCCTTTAAAAAGGTATTACCGTAATGTCTGAAATTAATGCGCAACGTATTGTAATAATTCGTGAACGTCTCACCACAGCACTGTCTCCCGCACGGCTGGATATCATCGACGAAAGCCACAAGCATGCCGGCCATGCGGGTGCGCGCCAGGGTGGTGGACATTTTATTGTCAAGATTGTATCGGCCGCATTTACAGGCCAAGGATTGTTGCAAAGACATCGCCTGGTCTATGAAGCGCTGGGGGATGCCATGCACAAGGAAATCCATGCGCTGAGCATTCAAGCGTATACACCGCAGGAAATGCCCGCGTAAAAACCCGGAGCAGCTGGAAATATTACGACATAACGTGGAATGGGATACAGAGAAGTTCATCCGGAAACTTGAGAAAATGACGGGAAGAGCGTTACAGTACCGTCCATGTGGCGGTCGGGGAAGAACAAGTTAAGCATAGCATCCCCTTAATGGTCCGAGTGTTAATAATTTCAGTGATAGAGGAACTGTCATGGCTAGTTTCTCTAAAGGACGCTTCGCGCGGGATGTCTCAGTGCCTTTGGCCAGCGTTCCAGGAATATCGACCTTGATTGCTGCCATTGTCTTTCGCGCTCATCGCACGCTCGCCTGCGCCTTCCCCCTCGCCTTACTGTCCGCGTGTGCGGGGTCTCCCGTGGCGATCGATCGCGCCGACACCAGCCTACCGATCGTGAGTATCGGCAGCGCCAATCTGTCTCCGAATATCTCCGTGGACACCGCTTCGGGTGTGGCGGTTTGGCAAGGCGCCCCAGTCGCGTCCGGCGCGACGGAATTCTTGCTGACAGCCACGGCGAACGACGCCGAGAGCGGTATCGCTTCGGTGGAACTCATGGGGGAGTTGCGCACCTGGTGTGGAAATTCACCTGGTGCGGTTTCCGGTCTTTCGCGGACGTCAGAACCACTGTCTGCGACCACCATCGCACAGCCAAGCACTGACGGGAAACTGCCCTCAGCGCTCACGGCCGTACTGACCGTGCCGCTCAGCCGCATCCACGCCCTGTGTTCCACAGGGCAGGTACTGATCGATTATCAGGCTGATGTGCGGGCGCAGGCGGCCAATGGCGCAGGGCGTGCCACGGCTGGGCCGACGGCCAGCGTGTTGAACGGGCCAGCCACCCTGCAGGTGGCCGTGCTCAACGCGTTCGCGCCCTGCCTGCGCGAACTCGAGAACCCGTTCGGCGACGAGATAAGCTATCGAGTGGCATGCGAAGGACTGAAAATCGACGCCAGCACGGGGGTTTTCATCCACGGGGGCAACCGGCGTATGAGCCGCGATTCCGTGCTCGACCGCTGGGGAAGTTTCTTCGCATCCCGCGACATCGTACTCATCAATGAAATCGCCCAGACTGACACACGCTGGCTAGACCGCATTCGCACCCACATGCCGAGCTTCAACGTCGCGCATCGGGGTATGACGGTGATTCTGTCACGATGGCCACTACGGGACGTGCGCGAAGATAGCCTCACCTATACCTATCCCAATCCTGGCTGGGGATTGCCCTTACACGTGGGTTCCGAGTACGTCCGGGCCACCGTGGACGCACCGGGCCGCCCGCTGGTGGTATATCGGTACATTGGGCCCATCGGCCTGCGCCACCCGACACCGCGCCACAACGTGAACGCTTTGCGGAAACCACTGTGGCCGATCTGTGGACACTCGATTCCCGCACGCCCGTGATCATGGGTGGAGACTTCAACGCCAAATCGAGCTTCATCGGCGAGAACGGCAGCGACCTGGACAGCACCGATACCGGCATCCGCGACGAGTACAGGCGCTTCATAACGCAGCACGGAGGAGCGAGTATGCCTGAGATCACACGAATCGAGGGGGTACTGACCGACGCACGGGCCGAGATGGTGTACAGCGGTCGTACGGCAAACTACCGCCACGGCTTCGGCTGGCCGATCGATCACCTCTACCACGGTGGTGGGCAGTACGTGGCTACCGACTACGATAACACGCGCGGCGACATTGCCACACCAAGTGACCACCCGATGCTGCTGTTCACGCTATCCCGTGTGAAGGGGCCAACGCCTTGAGAGCTCGAGGCCAGGCGAGCATTATCAATAATGTCGGGATTGGATCTGTGTCGCAGGGAGGCAAAGGGGAACACCACCCTTTATTCATGTCGACCATGACGATAAATTCTGCCCATACCTCGTCAGTGCAACCAAAACCGACATTGAACAAAAAGTTTATCCAATGCTCACGCCATGCATTGAGATCGCACCCAGCGTAACCTTTTCATTAAAGAAATTAACGGAATCCTGTGGTTCCTGTAATGCCAATATATAAAGCAGAGGCAAATAATGTTCATCGGTGGGCACCGCCTGTAATATACTCGGATGCAACCCGGTATAATTGATCAACGCCGCATGATCATGGTCCTTAATACGTTGTATTATGATCTTATTTATCTCAACAGCCCAATCATGAGCCTCGTCCCGCCAAATCACTTCCTGTAAATTATGCACAATGTTACCACTGCCCATTATCAGAATACCTTCATCACGTAAAGGTGCAAGCAGCCGGGCAAACTGGTAATGTTGCGGAGGTGTTTTGGCCAGATCAAGGCTCAATTGCAATACAGGAATATCAGCCTCGGGAAACATGTGACGCAACACCGACCAACTGCCATGATCAAGCCCCCAGATGTAATCAGCGTTAATGGCATAACGCGTATCAAGCTGACAAATGTAGGCCGCCCATTCTGGTGAGCCAGGCGCCGGATAATGTACGTCAAACAACGCCTGAGGAAAACCACTAAAATCGTGAATCGTCGGCGGTGACGCCATGGCGGTAATCTGTGAACCTGTGGTTTGCCAGTGCGCAGAGATACAGAGGATAGCCCGTGGTCGAGGCAGCGTGGCACCTAATTTACGCCAAGTATGGCTAAAGACATTATCATCGATAGCATTCATGGGGCTACCGTGACCGACAAACAGCACTGGCATTTTCGAGGTTACGGACGTCCCAGGAAGAACGCACGTCGTCACCACAGAAACCTCATGAGCTTGCGGATAATAACGATTTTAAACATGCATTAACCCTCCCAAAGCAGAGATATTTCGTTATTATTTCTTGTGTGAACCATCACAAAACGGTTTGTTTTGTGACTTCCCGCAACCACATACCCAGATCGAACCATCTTTTTCAGCAGTATGTGCCAACGGTGTAATGCCTGTATTCAGAACACCATGCGAACCATCACAAAAGGGGGCATTTTTGGTTTGGCCGCAGCGGCATATATATACGGATTTACCTGCTTCTACTGGAACTTCATAGGGGCTATTTTTGGTGTACATTAGATTTCTCCTGTTTGAGTATACGTTGTGGCAACTTTAGCTCGCGGTTTTCTGCTGAATTAAAAGCTTTATATAGCTTGCGTAAGCTTTTTTCAGTTTTAGTGTAATCGGCCGTTGTAAAATCCATGAAGGCATTCTGCAAATATGCAATATGGAGTGGAACGGTTTTGACAAACAGCGCCGCTCCTTTTTTCGTTAACTGTATGATCTGACACCGACCATCGGTAGGTGATGCGATCCGTCGCACCAAACCTTTTGCTACCAATCTATCTACGACACCCGTCAAGGTACCTTTGGTAATCAAGGTTTTATCCCCCAACTCCCTGGACGTCATACCGGGTGTATTACCTAACGTAGTAATAATATCAAACTGAGAAGGTGTAAATCCCAGCACACGAAGATGCGCAGCAGAATAAATATCAAAAGCCTGATAGCAACGTGCCAGTTCGCGCAAACTTGTTAGAAAAAGTGGCTTTTCCATTAAAACACCGCCATATTGTTCTAGTTAGTACAATATGGCGGTGTTTTAATGGAATGTCAAGTGGTTCCAGTTAGAACAATATTTATACCACTATCGACCGTAAACCTTTCATGATTTTACAATTTTTGGTTCCTCAGACTTTAGTGTGGGTTAAGAATAACGTAATCTATAGCGCATGTCTTGCAAAGGAGATGCGCGATGGAAAGCAAAGAATTGTATTGGTGCCTGCTTGGACTTAACGAACC
>JAHFRW010000041.1 GCA_023266055.1 Gammaproteobacteria bacterium
CAGGCAAGCTGTCGAGTATCAGATCAATGCCTTTTTGTTCGACGAGGCGGCTGACGACGGCGAAAATGGGGATATCCGCTGCCACGGGCAATCCAACCTGCGCCTGTAACGCAGCTTTATTGGCGGCTTTGCCTGGCAGCGATTGTGCGCTGTAGTGGTAGGGAATAAGTGTGTCGTGTTGTGGGTCCCATTGTGTATAGTCTGCGCCATTAAGAATTCCAACGAGACGTTCCGAACGGTGGTTGAGCAGGCCATCCAGTCCGCCGCCGTAGGCGGGTGTGCGAATCTCGCGCGCATAGGTGGGGCTGACGGTGTTGATCATGTCGGCGTGGGCCAGGCCGCCTTTGAGATAGGACACCTGACCGTAAAATTCCAGGCTGTTTATAGACCATAAAGGCGCAGGTAACTGGAGTGCTGTGAATGTTTCCGCAGGAAAAAGCCCCTGATAGGCAAGATTATGTACAGTCAGCACGGTTGCGGGACGTGTGGTTTCCAGTGATAACAGGGCCGGAATCAGGCCGCATTGCCAGTCGTTGCAATGAACGATATCAGGTTGCCACGCTAATCCGGCCCGGTTCATGGCAACAGCGACCACGACCTGTGCGAACAGGGCAAAGCGTTGGGCATTGTCTGGCCAGTCACTACCTTGCGGATTCAGATAGGGATTGCCGGGGCGATCAAAATAGTCCGGGGCATCGACCAGCCATAATTTTACCTTGCTGCCCGGCAGTGTACCCTCGAGTATGCGCACGCCTTTGGGAAAACTGGCAGGAAAGCCGGTCAGCATGGGATAAATACGGGTGAGTTTACCGGCGCGTATGATTAAATCGTGATAGGCGGGCATGATCAGGCACACTTCCTGGCGCTGCGCCTGGAGTGCGATGGGCAGGCTGCCCGCGACATCACCGAGTCCTCCGGTTTTAATTAACGGATGGGCTTCGCTGGCGGCAAATAATATTTTATGGGTTGGCATGGCGGGTATTTTCTGTCGAGCAGTTTATTGGGACACGCGATTAATCATACTTCTTGATTTTTTCGCGCCATGTCTGGGCATTTTTCAAAATCGCACGTTCATCGAGTGTCGTCAAGACACGATTTTTTAATAGATGTTTTCCTGCGACCCATACATCAGTGACCTTGTCACGACCCGTGGCGTATGCCAATTGTGAAACAGGGTGATAGATGGGTTGGGTTTCAATGCCGCCCAGATGTACGGCAGTGATGTCAGCGGCTTTACCGGGCAGCAATGAGCCGATATCTTCATCCCATCCCAATGCTCTGGCGCCATTAAGTGTGGCCATGCGCAACACGGTCGCGGCAGAAACGGCGCTGGCATCATTGGCGACTGCCTTGCCAAGCAGGGCAGCGGTGCGCATTTCGCTGAACATGTCGAGGTCATTGTTGCTGGCAGCACCGTCAGTACCAATAGCAACATTGACACCGGCATTAACGAGCTTCTGTACCGGACAGAAACCGCTGGCCAGTTTCAGGTTGGATTCGGGGCAATGGACGACATGCGCGCCAGTGGCCGCATAACGGTTGATTTCATCATCGGCAAGTTGGGTCATATGCACACCGATCAGGTGGGGTGACAGCAAACCGAGCTGACCGAGGCGCTGCAAGGGGCGTGTCTTGTAGTGCGTGAGGCCTTGATTGATTTCATCCACGGTTTCATGAATGTGCATGTGAATGGGGATATCCATCTCATCGGCATAGGTGCGTATCTTGTCCAGGGGCGCATTGGATACAGTGTAAGGCGCGTGAGGTGCAAATGCCGTGTGTATCAGGGGATGGCTGCGATAACGATCATGCAGCGCCAACCCTTTGTTGATGTATTCGTCGGCGCTGGCAGCCCACACGGTGGGAAAGTCGATCACAATCAACCCCACCGTTGCACGCATCTGACATTCTTCAGCGGTGCGTGCGGTTTCGTCAGGGAAGAAATACATGTCGTTGAAGCAGGTGGTGCCGCCACGCAGCATTTCGGCAATGGCAAGTTGGGTACCATGGTGTGCAAACTCGGCGTTGACCCATGCACCTTCCGCAGGCCAGATGTGGTTGTTCAACCATTCCATGAGTGGCAAATCATCGGCCAGACCACGAAATAAGGACATGGCGGCGTGAGTATGGGCATTCACCAGTCCGGGAATCAGCGCATGCTCATTTAATGAGAATGTGGTGTCGGCATGGTAGGTTGCCGTTGCCTGAGTCGTGGGCAGCAGGGCGATGATGCGTCCTTCATGTATGGCGATACTGTGATAGTCCAGCACGGTATTATCAGGCTCAACGGGAATAATCCAGCGTGCGTGGATAAGTGTATCAATGGCAATCATGTGAATACCCAGAGAAATATGCTTGGGTATGAGTATACCGCTATTCGCGAATCACTGCGAAGATCTCCACCTGGCGGTTACGTTCACGGCCAGCACGGCTCCAGGGTTCATCCACCGGATGATCTTCGCCGTGCCCGGAAATCTGGATCAGATCCTTGGGTACGCCTTTTTCGACCAGGTAGTCCCGCACCACGGAGGCGCGAAGGTCGGACAGTTGATAATTCTTGTTGCGATGGCCGGTTTCATCGGTGTGACCTTCAATAATTACCCGTTGCAGGGCCAAATTATTGCGTAAATATTTAGCAGTCTCATCCAGGAGGGTTTTCGTGTGAGCTTTAAGATCAGCCTTGCCGATGTCAAATAACACATTGTTCAGAGGGACAAATTCAAGCGACAGATTGCTGTTTGCCTGGGGTGCAGTGATCGCCAGAACACATAACCAGATGGCGCAGGCTATTTTGATAAAAATGGTTCTCATTCTCATTATGGGGCAGATCCTGAAGGGTGCACGTGTAATAATAGCGGCGTCACCCGGTATTTTTTTACCAAAATTACCTTAATCCCTTTATCATGCACACTTTCAATATCACTAACGGCCAATCACTATGACCAATAATCATCA
This sequence comes from Gammaproteobacteria bacterium, assembly GCA_023266055.1. Taxonomy (GTDB): domain Bacteria; phylum Pseudomonadota; class Gammaproteobacteria; family Ga007554. Next base: position 2,956 of record JAHFRW010000041.1, read on the forward strand.
TGACTCGATACGCGCAGTGGAATGGGCCAATGGCGCCCTGAAATTGCTGGATCAACGTTTATTACCTCAGCAACGCACCTATGTGATGCTGGAAAATGTCAGAGACACGGCGCAGGCCATTACCGATATGGTCGTGCGCGGTGCGCCCGCAATAGGGGTGACAGCGGCTTATGGGGTCGTATTGGCAGCGTGCGCGCGCCATGCGCGTGCATCGGCGACCTGGAAGCATGATATTGAAACCGATATTGATGTGCTGGCACGGTCACGCCCTACTGCAGTTAATCTGTGCTGGGCGCTGGATCGCATGCGCCGTGTGATCCCCGCAATCAGTAGTGATCCTTATGAGCCGTTGCTGGCAGAAGCACGACGTATTCATGAAGAAGATATTGCTGCCAACCGCCACATGGGGCAACTGGGTGCGGCATTGATCGCTGATTCAGGTCAGACCCCCTGTGCGGTGCTTACTCACTGCAATACCGGTTCGCTGGCAACCGGTGGATATGGAACCGCGCTGGGTGTAATTCGCGCCGCATATGCGGCGGGAAAGGTTAATCAGGTATTTGCTGATGAAACCCGGCCCTGGCTACAGGGCGCACGTCTTACAGCGTGGGAGCTGGTTGAAGATAATATCCCTGTGACATTGGTGGTAGAAGGTGCCGGAGCGCATCTGATGAAACAAGGAGCGGTACGCTGGGTGATTGTAGGGGCTGATCGTATTGCTGCCAACGGTGATACGGCGAACAAGATTGGTACCTACAATCTGGCGGTAGTAGCGCGTTATCATGGTGTAAAGTTTATGGTGGTCGCGCCAACGTCAACACTGGATATGACGTTAAGCAACGGCGAGGGTATTCCCATTGAAATACGCTCAACCAACGAGATATTGAACCACAATGGTTCACAGGTAGCGGCACAAGGGGCCGCCGCCTGGAATCCGGCTTTTGATGTGACACCTGCTGCATTGATTGACGCAATTGTTACCGAGCGTGGTGTAGTACTGGCTCCGACCCCCGAAAAAATAGCTGCCATGATGAGCGGTACATAATCTCAGCGTGGATACCCTGCTGCTATATCTGACGCTGGGTGCGTTTGCCGGTACATTGGCAGGCCTGTTGGGAGCAGGGGGTGGGCTGGTGATGGTGCCCGTACTGGTATTCATCTTTCAGGGCCAGGCGATACATTCTTCAGTGATCATGCATATGGCGCTGGGTACCTCACTGGCTATCATCATGCTGACCTCGCTGTCATCCATACGTGCCCATCATCAACGCAGTGCTGTGCTATGGCCAGTGTGTTGGCGCCTGACGCCGGGTATTGTACTGGGCGCATTCAGTGGCGCCGTGGTAGCAGATGCGTTGCCAGACGGCATACTGAAGCCTGTATTTGCAATTTTTGAATTACTGGTGGCATTGCAAATGTGGTTTACCATTAAACCCGCAGCACAACGTAATATGCCGGACTGGCCTGGAATGAGTTTGACTGGCTGGGTCATTGGTGTGGTCTCGGCGATTGTGGGTATTGGTGGCGGCACACTGACCGTGCCGTTTCTTATCTGGTGTCGTGTCAGTATTCACAACGCAGTGGCAACATCGGCGGCGTGCGGTTTACCTATTGCAGTGGCTGGCACTCTTGGTTTCATTGCCACAGGATGGGATGAAGCCGGGTTGCCGGAGATGAGCAGTGGTTATGTTTACTGGCCTGCTTTTGCTGCGGTGGCCATCACCAGCATGTTGTTTGCTCCTCTCGGCGCACGACTTGCGCATGCCTTGCCAGCCGACCGACTGAAAAAGGGTTTTGCGATTTTTCTTGCCATGTTGGGTATCAGAATGCTGTTGGCTTGAGGGTTGGCACCTGACAGGCCAGCATTGTACCCGAATTTTTGGGTCATCAGAAACCATGGGGCTCGTATGCCCCCATGATTTCCATCATCGCGGACATTAAATAAATGGCGGTACGTTTTTGTGTCGTGGAATCGTTGAATGACCCAGCGGTACTCGGGGAGGCCGTTCTTCATTCAGTAGCGCTTCCAGTTCAGCAAAATTCTGTACCCTGCCGGTGGACTGAATTTCAATACCCAGTTGCTTGCCAATTTTGGACGTGGAAAAAATACCGCGTACAATTTCACTGCTGGGTGACGGGGTAGTATTCATCGTCCAGGACGTGCTGGCTGTTGTTTCGACGACCAGGGCATGTTGGCGATTAGCCTCTTTGAGGGTAATGATGATGTCACCTACACTGGAGCGTAATACATCGCTGATTTTCAGTACCTGGATATGCTCGGCGGGTGTCATGATATGTTCCACCAGAACCGCCTCCCTGGGCACGCGCGATTCCGCTGCATAATTTACAGGTTTTTCACCCATAATGTCACGGGCAGTAATCACGCCGACAATAATGTCATCTGCATCGGTTACCAGTAACAGTCGTACTTCAGCGTAAATCATTTTTTGCAATGCCGTATTTACTGATACGGTGGATGCGGTGGTCACTGCCTTGACGCGTCGTAAATCAGTCATGGCATCCATTGCCGGGTTACTTAGGCGTACCGTTTCCGGTATACCTTGATAGTGACAGTAATATGAAGTGTACGAACGAAGCTTGTAAGACGGAAGAACATGATAAGAATTCAGCATGGCGATACTCCTCCCTTATGGAATGAGAGACTTAAACATACCATTCTTTTTAGGCTTTTTAAAGCATGACATATGCATCCATCTTGATCAATGCCTGCTTATTTCCATAAACCCTGCACAATTTTCTCATGCCACACCCGTTATTCAATGGCAATAATCTGGTTGTAATTCCGAATATTCTCCATAGACGCCCTATCAAACAGTCATGTTGAAAATTTAAAACAGGTTAAATACCTTTTCAATCGAGAGGATACGTATTACCACCAATGTTGATTCCCGCTATTGGAGTTGAACTTGAGGCCCCGCCATATTTTCGGCATCGTGCTCATGCTGTAGTTGTCAATTTGCTGGCACCCTCTGAAATTATATTTATAAACCAATGATTAACATATTGAAAATATAATTTTCATGATGGCACGGGCTTTGCTTGTATCGTTTGCAGATCAAAGTGATGTTAATTGCAAGGAGCACGGCATGGCCGTTCAGAATTTAGATAAAGAAGATGCCGGAAATGGACAAGCCCAGGCGCCCAAAAAAAAATCATCCATGGTAATGATTATTGTCATTCTGGTCAGTTTGCTGGTGTTGGGTGGCGGCGGAGCAGGTGCCTATTTTTATTTTGGAAAAACACATAGTGAAAAATCCGGTTCTGATGCTGCTGAAGGAGATTCCGCAGAAAATAAAGAAGCCAAACGTCCTAAAGGGCCACCTGTTTACTATGCTTTTGATCCTGCATTTATCGTCAATTTTCAGGACAGTTCCGCAGTTCGTTTTCTGCAGGTGACAGTTGAAGTGATGTCATACGATCCACTTGCTATTGAGGCACTTAAAACACACATGCCTGTAGTGAGGAATGGTTTGGTATTTTTATTAAGTAATCAATCGCCTGAAAACATAATGAGCAGGGAAGGAAAAGAGAAAATTCGTGCTGATGCCTTAAAGGAAATACAAAAAATAATGAAAGAGAAAACGGGGTCTCAGAGTATAGAGGCGGTTTATTTTACTGGCTTTGTGATGCAATAAATTATGTCTGTCAGCGATATCTTATCCCAAGACGAAATCGACGCGTTACTTCATGGTGTTGACAATGGAGAAGTGGAAACAGAAGAAGATGATTATCTCCCCGATGGATCAGCACGTTCATATAACTTCACCAGTCAGGATCGTATCGTACGCGGGCGTTTGCCTGCGCTGGAAATGATCAATGAGAGATTTGCGCGTTATTTTCGTATAAGTCTCTTTAATATGTTGCGCCGTTCTCCTGATATATCGGTGGGTGGTGTTCAAATGCTTAAATTTGCAGAATATGTTCATAGTTTGTTTGTTCCAACCAGCCTGAACATGGTGCAAATACATCCATTGCGAGGAACAGCGTTGTTTATTTTTGATCCGAAGCTTGTTTTTATTGTGGTCGATAATTTTTTCGGTGGAGAGGGCAGATTTTATACCCGCATTGAAGGTCGAGAATTTACGCCTACGGAAATGCGTGTTATTCAGATGCTTTTACAGCAGGTTTTCAATGATTTGAAAGAAGCCTGGTTACCAGTCATGAAGGTTGATTTTGAATATACAAACTCTGAGGTTAATCCACAGTTTGCGAATATTGTGAGTCCAACCGAGGTAGTTGTAGTGACTACCTTTCATATTGAGCTTGATGGTGGTGGGGGTGATCTGCATGTCACCATGCCTTATTCCATGATAGAGCCCATGCGAGAACTTCTTGATGCTGGCATGCAGAGTGATCGTTCCGATGTTGATGAAAGATGGTTAATTGCACTTAAAGAAGAAGTTCAGGAAGTGCCTGTAGAGGTTAGCGCTATTCTTTCAGAAGTAGATATAAGCCTTAGAGATCTCCTTAATATTAAGGCAGGTGATGTTATTCCTATCAATATTCCTGACACTGTAGTGCTGCGTGCTAAAGACGTTCCTGTTTACAGGGGAGTATTTGGAGTGTCTGGAGGAAAGAATTCTATAAAAATATTTAGCACTGCAAAGAGTCAGGATCAACCATAGTTTTGGAGTAATACATGAATGATCAAATAAATGAGACCGGTGAAGATGATATCGCAGATGAATGGGCATCATCTTTGGCAGAGCAGGCCTCCGGAGAGGCAGAAAAAAATAATCCCGGAAACATTGGTTACGCACGTGCCCAATTTCAGGACCTGAAGTCAGATCCGCGTACAGCAGGTCAGTCAAATGACATTAAAATGGACGTTATATTAGATATTCCTGTGACCATTTCCATGGAAATAGGAAGAACCATGATTAATATTCGTCATCTATTACAGTTAAATCAAGGATCAGTCATCGAACTCGATCGCCTTGCAGGTGAGCCTATGGATGTTTTGGTTAATGGCACGTTGATTGCCCATGGTGAGGTGGTGGTTGTGAATGATAAGTTTGGCATACGCATGACAGATGTCATTAGCCCTGCCGAGCGTGTCAAGAAACTAAAATAATGAAAATTAATCATAGATTTAACAAAATATTCTGGGCTTGTACTTCTATAATATTTTATTTTCCGGGGATAGTTTTTGCTGCCGAAAAATTTCCACTTCAAGCCACCCCACCCGCTTCACCCGGGGTTTCGTCTGGCAGCCTTTTACAGGTAACCCTGGGCTTGCTAATGGTGCTGGCAGTTATCGTCGGCATTGCATGGATATTGCGTCGCTATGGACGGATTCGATCAGAAGCCAGCGGATCACTAAAAATTCTGGGTGGATTATTTATCGGTCCCCGAGAACGTGTGGTACTTCTTCAGGTGGGTGATACTCAATTACTGGTAGGGGTTGCTCCTGGGCGAGTTCAGACACTTCATGTACTGGATATTCCATTACCTTCTCCCGAGATGAATAATTCTGTTGATGCAGAAGCCTATGATCTGAAGAGCTTTGCGGGGCGTTTAAGCGCAGCAATAAAACAGAGAAAATCCATATTATGAAGAGATTTTTGATTGCGATGGCATTCTTGTTATTTCCAGCAGGATTTGTGATAGCGGCGCCCGGTATTGATGTGGCAACGGTGACCAATACCCCCGGTGGAGGGCAAACCTACACCGTGAGTATTCAAACGCTGATTTTCATGACATTGCTGTCTTTGTTGCCAGCCGGTCTGTTAATGATGACGGCATTCACGCGCATCATTATCGTGCTGGCTATTCTTCGTCAAGCTCTGGGTACCGGTGCCACGCCAACTAATCAGACGTTGCTCGGATTAGCATTGTTTTTGACATTTTTTGTAATGTCGCCGATCTTTGACAAGGTCAATGAAAATGCACTGACACCTTATATGGATGGAAAAATATCGGCTCAAGACGCATTGAGTAATGCCAAGGGTCCTTTTCGGGATTTTATGCTGGGTCAAACACGTGATACCGATATTGAACTATTTGCACATATCTCGGGAACGGACTCTATAGAATCTCCTGAAGCAGTACCATTTTCATTACTGGTTCCGGCATTTGTAACCAGTGAACTTAAGACGGCATTTTATATAGGTTTTATTATTTTTATTCCTTTTCTTATTATTGATCTTGTAGTTGCAAGTGTATTGATGTCCATGGGTATGATGATGCTATCTCCTATGGTGATATCACTGCCTTTTAAATTGATGCTCTTTGTATTGGTGGATGGCTGGGCGTTGATCATTGGTTCTCTGGCTGCCAGCTTTAATTGATTTTATGATGGTTAATATTGGTTTAAAAAAATCATGAATTTTTAAGGTAATAAAGATGACCCCTGAGACAGTTGTTAATATTGGTAGAGAAGCGTTGGAGGTTACAGTTTTACTTCTTGCCGTATTATTATTACCAGCTTTTGCTGTGGGACTTCTGGTCAGCATGTTTCAGGCGGCTACCCAAATAAATGAAGTCACACTTAGTTTTATACCAAAATTACTCGTGACCTTATTGGCGCTGGTTGTTGCTGGCCCCTGGATGCTTAAGGTTATTGTCGATTACACGAAAAACCTGATAGGTAATATACCAAACATTCTAGGCTAGAAAGACTTAAAATATATTCGATATTGGTTCTTGTTTTAATAAATATAATGGTATTTTCATTATATGAAAACAATGTATTTTTTAAAAAATTGTGTGTCGTGTTACGGATGATATGAGGTTATTATCCTAGTTTCCCGTTATTTTAAGATTGATGAGTGTTGGTAAATGCAATTTACTGATGTCGATATAATGTCATGGATAGCCATGTATCTATGGCCATTATTTCGTATCGCCGCACTTATAAGTGTTGCCCCTATATTTGGCGCTCAAAATGTTCCGGTACGTGTTCGGGTGGGACTTTCTCTTGTTATTACAGTGGTTGTTGCTCCAGTGTTACCTCCCATGCCTGAGATTGATCCTATAAGTTCTACAGGTCTTGTCATTCTAATTCAACAAATTTTGATTGGTTTAACCATGGGTTTTGCACTACGTCTGGTTTTTTCCGCGTTTGTTCTGGCAGGACAAATGATCGGGCAGACCATGGGTTTGGGGTTTGCTTCTCTGGTTGATCCACAGAATGGGGTTCAAGTGCCTGTAGTGAGTCAATTTTATCTTATTCTTACCACATTAATTTTCCTGAGCATGAATGGTCATTTGATATTGATAGATGTCCTTGCGGAAAGTTTCAGAACGTTACCCGTAGGGGAGCATGGTATAACGAGGAATGGGTTGTGGAGTATCGTGATATGGGGTGGTCATGTTTTTTCAGGCGCCGTTATTGTTTCTCTTCCTGCGATGACGGCATTGCTGGTGGTGAATGTCGCTTTTGGCGTTATGACACGTGCGGCGCCACAGCTTAATGTTTTCTCTATTGGTTTTCCGGTGATGATTTTACTGGGAGTTTTTATTATGATGATGACCCTGCCAGTATTAATCCCGCAACTCACGCAGATGATGAATGATTCATTTGCGCTTATTCTACAACATATTCTGTCTGGAAAATAGCTGATGGCTACCCAGGATAGTGGTCAGGAACGTACTGAACAGGCAACACCCAAACGTCTTCAAGATGCTCGTGAAAAAGGTCAAATCGCCAGATCATTAGATCTGAATACTACGGTTATTTTACTGGCAGCAGCAGGCGGTTTAATGGTATTGGGTGGAGGAATGATAGATGGTTTGCTTTATACAATGCGCCAGAATTTCAATATTCAGCGTGATTCAATTTTTGATATTAATACGGTTTTTCAGTCACTAGAGGGTTCAGCCAGTCATGTTCTGCTTGCCTTATCACCTTTTTTTATATTGATGGTAATTGCCGCCATGCTTGCCCCATTGGCTTTAAGTGGCTGGTCGATCAGTACAAAATCCTTGGGTTTTAAATGGGAAAAATTAAATCCATTATCTGGTCTCAAGAGAATATTTGGTCCTCAGGGGCTTATGGAGTTGCTTAAGGCATTGGCAAAATTCTCAATATTGGGAGGTGGTGCAGTTTTATTACTATGGAATATGAAAGGCTCTTTCATGGCCTTGGGTAGCGAACCATTGCCGGACTCATTGGGTAATGTCGCGACCCTTCTGGGATCGTTCTTTTTGACATTGAGTGCGGCAATGATACTAATCTCATCTGTGGATGTGCCTTTTCAGCTTTGGAATCATAGCCGACAGTTGAAAATGACTCGCCAGGAAACAAAGGATGAATACAAGGAAACGGATGGTAATCCCGAGGTCAAGGGACGGATTCGAAGTCAGCAGCGGGAAATGGCACAGCGTCGTATGATGGCCGAAGTTCCAAAGGCAGATGTTATCATCACCAACCCTACACATTATGCGGTGGCTCTGCGTTATAACCCTGACAAGATGCGTGCACCTGTTGTGGTCGCCAAGGGTAAGGATTTGATAGCGATGCAGATTCGTAGCATCAGTGTGACGCATCGAGTGCCAATTTTATCATCGCCCGCATTGGCACGCGCCCTGCATTATAGTACTGAATTGAACCATGCCATTCCGGCAGGACTCTATTTGGCGGTAGCTCAAGTACTTGCTTATGTATATCAACTAAAGAAACGCCAAAATTATGACGTATCTTACGATGGTACGCCTGTATCACTCCCTGATGTACCCATTCCCGATGAATTAAAGCGCGATGAGTAGAGTTGAAAAAAAATGTACTCTTCTGGAGATATGAAATGACACCAGGTTCAGGATCAATGATTACCAACTGGCGTGGTTGGCTTCACAGCGGTTTGGGTGTGCCGATATTCATGATGGTGCTATTGGCGATGATGGTGGTGCCATTACCTCCGTTCTTGCTGGATATTTTGTTTACTTTTAATATTGCCTTGTCACTGGTGATATTGTTGACGGGGGTATATTCACAAAAACCATTGGATTTCGCCTCTTTCCCTACCATTTTGTTGCTGGCTACACTTCTTAGGTTGGCGCTTAATATTGCTTCGACACGTCTCATCCTGATGGAAGGTCAAAATGGAACAGGCGCAGCCGGTAATGTTATCCATGCGTTTGGAGAGTTTGTCATTGGTGGAAATTATGCCGTTGGTTTTATTGTTTTCTCCATTTTGGTGATCATAAATTTTGTGGTTGTTACCAAAGGTGCTGGACGTATTTCTGAAGTGAGCGCACGTTTTACTTTGGATGCCATGCCGGGTAAACAAATGGCGGTTGATGCTGATCTTAATGCAGGCGCGATTACTGCGGAAGAGGCCAAAGAACGACGTAAAGGTATTGTGGAAGAGGCTGATTTTTATGGCTCTATGGACGGTGCCAGTAAATTTGTGAAAGGTGATGCCATTGCGGGAATCCTGATTCTTCTTATCAATCTTATTGCTGGATTTGTTATCGGCATGTTGCAACATGGTATGGCATTCAGTGATGCGGTGCGCACTTATACCTTGTTGACGATTGGTGATGGTTTGGTGACACAGATCCCGGCGCTGGTGTTGTCTGTTTCTGCGGCGATCATGGTTACACGTGTTTCCAGTGCGCAGAATATGGGAAAACAGATTTTAGTGCAGTTGTTTGATAGTCCGCGCGCACTTGCAGTAGCCGCGAGTGTTTTGGGGGTTATGGGTGTTATCCCAGGCATGCCAAATGTTGCATTTCTAACCTTGGCGGTTATTGCTGGTGGAACGGCTTATATGATTGCGCAACGCAGGCAAACTGTTTCATTGGCGACATCGCCATTACCCATAAAAGCGGTGGAGCCGAATGCTGAGCCAAAGGATCTGGATTGGGACGATGTAATGCCTGTTGATACCATTGGTCTTGAGGTGGGCTACCGTTTAATCCCCCTGGTTGACAAGAATCAGGGTGGACAATTAATGGGAAGAATTAAGGGTGTACGAAAGAAGCTGACACAGGAGCTGGGTTTTTTGGTGCCTTCTGTACATATTCGTGACAATCTGGAGCTGGCGCCCAACGCTTATCGTATTAGCTTGCTGGGCGCAGCGGTGGGCGAAGCCGAAATTTATCCGGAGCGTGATCTGGCGATTAACCCTGGGCAGGTGTTTGGTACTTTGCAGGGGTTGCCTGGCAAAGATCCTGCCTTTGGTTTGCCCGCAACCTGGATAGAACCAGGGCAGCGTGAACATGCCCAGACACTGGGTTATACCGTAGTCGATGCAGGTACTGTAGTTGCAACGCATCTCAGTCAGCTTTTACAGAGCCATGCTCATGAGATTCTGGGCCGTGAAGAGGTGCAGCAACTGCTGAATAATCTGGCAAAAACAGCCCCAAAATTAGTAGAAGACCTGGTGCCCAATACAGTGTCTCTGGGAGTTATGTTGAAGGTGTTGCAAAATCTGCTTGAGGAGAGGGTGTCTATCCGGGACATACGGACGATTGCCGAAACATTGGCAGGATATGCACCAAAGAGTCAGGATCCCGCCATACTGACAACTGCCGTGCGGGTTGCTTTAGGGCGCTTAATTGTACAACAAATCAATGGGATGGCCTCCGAGATCTCCGTGATTACCTTGGATCCCGGCTTGGAACAGATATTGCAGAACTCTATACAGACATCGGGTTCGACTGGCATTGGTCTTGAACCGGGATTGGCGGAAAGGATGCATAGCGCATTAGTACAGAGTGTACAGCGTCAGGAGTTGGCTGGGCAACCTGCAATCCTGTTAGTGCCTATGTCATTACGGTTATCGTTAGCACGGCTCGTAAGACATTCAATCACGGCGTTACATGTTCTTGCATATAACGAGATACCCGATAATAAACAGATCAGAATCGTAGCAACGGTAGGTAAATGATTCTGTGGCCTAGGTATAGATAGTATAAATGAAAGGTATGCGGGATGAAGATGAAACGGTTTTTCGCTGCCGATATACGTCAAGCGATGCGCAAGGTTCGGGATGAATTCGGACCGGATGCCGTCATACTCTCTAATCGTCGTGTCGATGGTGGTGTTGAAATAGTTTCTGCTATTGATTATGACGAAGCTTTGATAACGAATGCTGAACACGAGAATAATAATTATACAACACCACCTTTTTTATCATCATCTTCATTACCAAAAATATTGTTGGAACCACATAAAAATACTCATTTTTCGACTTCACATAATGATGAAAAGTCATTTGAGATAGAAGAAATATCGGCGTGGAAAGACGAAGATGACATCAATCCCGGTTATTTTTCATCTCTGAAGAATAATAAAGAAGATCAAGATAGAGAATCCTTTCAGGACATGTGGTTGGAAATAAAAGCATTACGTGGATTGCTTGAAAATCAGTTATCCAGTTTGGCGTGGGGCGAGTTAGTGCGAAAACATCCACAACAAGTAGAGTTGTTTCAACGCTTAATGAAATTAGGTTTAAGCGCAACAATATGTCGAAAAGTAGCAGATAAAATTCCAGCCAAAATTTCTCAATCCCCTGATATTGAAGCATTATGGCGTAGGGCGCTAGGTGTATTGGCGCATGAAATTCCCGTGCTGGATGATGATGTCCTTACCCATGGTGGAATCATAGCGTTGGTAGGTCCCACCGGGGTGGGAAAAACTACCACGGCGGCAAAGCTGGCAGCACGTTACGCAATATGTCATGGGTCACGGAATATCGCCATGGTTACCATCGACAACTACAGAATTGGTGCACATGAGCAATTACGCTCTTATGGGAGAATACTAAACATTCCAGTACGCGTTGCCTGTGATCAAAAAGAGTTACACGAAGTACTTACGGAGTTGGGAGAAAAGAGATTGATATTGATTGACACAGCCGGTATTGGGCAACGTGATGCACGCCTCATTAATCAATTAAAAATATTAAAAAATACAGGAGAATCAGATGTAAAACATCGAATAAAAAATTATCTGGTGCTGTCTGCAGCAACACGTTTATCAGGTTTAAATGAAGTCGCGGAGGCATTTAAGGAGATCACTCCCGATGGTGCTATTCTCACCAAGATTGATGAAACAACAAGTTTAGGCAGTTCTTTAAGCGTTATTATTCAACATAACCTCCCTATTGCTTATGTATGTGACGGGCAGCGTGTACCAGAAGATTTACACAATGCACGGGCACCTACACTGATTAGTCGAAGTGTAGCGATCATGCAACAGAGTGCCAGAGTGCTGGAAGATGAAGCATTGACCTTAACCGTAGAAAAGGTGGCAGCTCATGCTCATATCTGAAGTACGGCGTGAATTCATGGGCGATCAGGCGGCTGGTTTACGCCGAGTAACCAATACCAGGCCAGTACGTGTTATCGCGGTTACCAGTGGCAAAGGGGGAGTCGGAAAAACCAATGTTTCGGTGAATCTTGGTGTGGCTATGGCAAATGCGGGTAAATCTGTTCTTATTATGGATGCGGATATGGGATTAGCCAATGTTGACGTACTACTTGGCCTGCGGCCCTCATATAACCTCTCTCATGTCATTAATGGCGAACGTACCCTTGAAGAAATCATTCTGCCTGCATCCCATCGGTTATCAATTATTCCTGCATCATCAGGATTAAAAAGCATGGCTGAGCTAAGTGCTACTCAGCATGCTGGAATAATTCGTGCATTCAGCGAATTAGGTCAAAATCTGGATGTTTTATTGATCGACACCGCCGCAGGCATTTCGGAAAGTGTCATCAGCTTTAGCCGGGCATCTCAGGAAGTAATTATTGTGCTATGCGATGAACCCGCTTCGATTACAGATGCTTATGCTCTGATTAAATTGTTAAATCGTGATTATGGGGTACATCGATTTCGTATTATCGCAAATATGGTTCCTGGTGTTCAGGAGGGACGTGAATTGTATAACAAAATTGTCAGGGTTGTGGATCGGTATCTTGATGCAACCCTGGATTTCATGGGCACAATACCTTATGACGATTACCTGAAGAAAGCCGTACAAAAGCAAAGGTCGGTGGTTGATGCTTATCCACGCAGCAAGTCTGCGATGTCATTCAAGAAATTGGCTAATAAAACCGATAATTGGCCAGTGGCAATGACTGCAGGAGGGCATCTTGAATTTTTTGTTGAGAGATTGATTCAATCCAATCAACTTTTTGGAGCGGCACAATTATGAGCGCACTTGCCATGTACAACACCTCAAAGCCAGACAAAAGAGAAGAGATAGTTAATCAACATGCTCCTTTGGTGAAACGTATTGCATACCATTTGATGAGTCGATTACCACCCTGTGTACAGGCAGATGATCTCATTCAGGCCGGTATGATGGGACTATTGGAAGCATCCAGAAATTACGATGCAACCCAAGGCGCCAGTTTTGAAACATACGCCGGCATTCGTATTCGCGGTGCCATGCTAGACGAGATAAGAAAAAATGATTGGGCACCACGTTCCGTACATCGTAAAGCCAGAAGAGTAGCCGAAGCGGTCAGAAAAATAGAAAACATCAAAGGAAGAGATGCGCGTGACAGTGAGGTCGCCCAAGAGTTGGATATTTCTCTGGATGAATATCACCAGATGTTACAGGATGCGAGTGGTTATCTGGTGTTGAGTTTTGAAGATATGGGCATGGATGACGAAGCAGTAGCCGCACAGTTTGCCGATAGGGCAACTGGAGTTCTCGAAGGTCTTCAAAAAGAGGATTTCAAGAAAAATTTAAGAGAAGCTGTTGCGGGCTTACCTGAACGTGAACGTTTGGTCATGGCACTTTATTATGATGAAGAGTTAAATCTAAGAGAAATTGGTGCTGTTCTTGGTGTAAGTGAGTCACGAGTTAGCCAGATTCATAGCCAGGCCTTAATTCGACTGCAAGCTCGGCTCAGTCAGTGGCGAATGGAGTAGATTTTTTTATTAAGATAATGATTAATTTTTTAGAATTGTTGTATTTATACTTCCCTGGAGGTTGACTTGAACAAGGATATGAAAATACTCATAGTGGATGATTTTTCTACTATGAGACGCATCATTAAAAATTTGATGCACGACCTGGGATTCAATAATACCAGTGAAGCTGATGACGGAAAGACGGCATTGCCTATTCTTCAGTCGGGTAATTTTGATTCTCTTATTACAGACTGGAATATGCCGGGTATGACAGGGATAGATCTTCTAAAGGCCGTGAGAGCTGACCCCAGGTTAGCAAAGTTGCCAGTGCTAATGGTAACAGCAGAAGCAAAGCGCGAACAGATAATAGAAGCTGCTCAGGCGGGTGTTAATGGTTATGTTGTTAAACCTTTTAATGCAGTCGCATTAAAGGAAAAAATTGACAAGATATTCGAGCGTATTAACGCAAATTAAATCTCACATAACACAGGTAAGAATAGGGAGTTACATGAGTGAAGAAAAAGAATACCGCCTGTCTATAGCACGATCTCTGGTCGAAAGTATCGAAAAAGGAGATGATAACGAGGCTAATATACTGGTTGAAAAGATGGCCAAATTTCATGAGTTATCTCTTTTCAGAGAGTTAGGTAAATTGACAAGGGAAATGCATGATGAACTGAATAATTTTAGTTTTGAATCCGGTTCTGGTGTGTTATCCAATAGTGAAATGATCGATGCAAAAGGAAGGCTTAACTACGTTATCAAGCTGACAGAAAATTCAGTCAATAAAACCTTGAATTTTGTTGAGGTTGGATTGCCTCTAGCCGCAGACATGAAAGACAAGTCCGGTCTTATTTATGAGAAATGGCAGGTATTTCGTCGAGGTGAAATGTCTGACGATGACTTCAAAAAATTGGGTGATGAGACTAATGAGTATTTAGGATGGTCTACTGTTCAGGCTGAAAAAATTCGAGAGAATTTTTCTCATATTCTGGTATCCCAGGATTTTCAGGATTTGACAGGGCAGATTATACGTCGTGTTATTAACCTTGTGCAAGATATAGAGAAAAAAATGATAGATCTGATCATAATTTCAGATCCTAGAGTAAAAAAAGAAGACTTTACAAAAAATAGTACGGTTGACTCGAAAGCCAGTGGGCCACGCATTCCAGATTGTGATAGTCATGGAGACAGGGTATCGTGCCAGGATGATGTTGATGATCTTCTCTCTCGTTTAGGATTCTGAGGTTTAATAAATGAGCATCAATATGGAAGACGATATACTTCAGGATTTTCTTGTTGAAGCGGGGGAGATTGTAGATAAATTAGGTGAGCAGCTGGTAAGTTTGGAAAAATTTCCCCGAGATTCAGACCTTCTAAATGCAGTATTTCGTGGATTTCATACCATTAAGGGAGGCGCTGGATTTTTGGGTTTGTCGTCTTTAGTGGCAGTATGCCATCGAGCAGAGGATGTGTTTAATACGCTTCGGCAGGGTAAGCGTTATGTTGATGCTGGACTGATGGATGTTGTTCTTGTTGTTCTTGATGTTGTAAATAACATGATGGATATGGTTCGTTCTGGCGAAGAACCTCCTCCTGCTGATCCTGATCTTTTGATGAAATTAGGACAGTTCTCTCAACCACAGGGTAAAGAAGAACAGAATTCTACAAATTTAGTATCCAATAATAATCAAAGTCATCCATTAATACACGGTGAGGTTGTAAATTTATCTCCTCATGCCACAGAAGATATGGACATTGCTATTGATAATGGCGATATAACCGATGATGAGTTTGAGGCATTGCTTGATCATCTTCATGGAGAACATAAGGGCGCTCATCCAGGTGGAAATAAAAATAATAATATTATTAAAAATGAGAGCGTTAATACGTCAGACGTAATAACGGAAAAGGAATTTGAGGACATTCTTGACCAGATTCAGTATAAGAACTCCTCTAAAGATAAGAAATATATTATAAATGAAGAGCAAGAAGATACATCTAAGAATGAAAATATTAATAATGTAAAATCCAAGGAATTGTCCGCTGTATCACCCAAAGACCTGTCTCAGGCAGAAACAACAGTACGAGTTGATACAAAGCGTTTGGACGATATCATGAACCTGGTAGGTGAGTTGGTGTTGGTTCGTAATAGGCTGGCCACTCTCAAATCTTCCATGAATAATGAGGAAGCAACCCACGTTATTGGTAATCTTGATTTGGTTACTTCAGATTTGCAGAACGCTGTTATGAAAACACGTATGCAGCCGATTAAGAAAATATTTGGCAGATTCCCGCGTGTGGTACGCGATCTTGCACGTAGTCTGAACAAGGAAATTTGTCTTGAGCTTAATGGTGAAGATACGGATCTTGATAAAAACCTTGTGGAGGCTTTATCAGACCCTCTTATACATTTGGTACGTAATGCGGTTGATCATGGTATTGAATCCCCTGAAGTACGATTGGCTTTCGGTAAGTCAAAAGAAGGGAAGATTATATTATCTGCTCAACAGGAAGGAGATCATATACTTCTTGTTATTCAGGATGATGGTGCTGGAATTGATCCAGAGGTTTTACGTGCCAAAGTCGTTGAAAAGGGTTTGATGGATGCTGAATCAGCCGCTCGTCTTGATAGTCGTGGATGTTTTAATTTGATATTTCTTCCAGGATTCTCAACAAAAAACCAGATATCGGATGTCTCCGGTCGCGGTGTTGGTATGGATGTTGTTAAGACACGTATTTCACAGTTGAATGGCATTGTGGAAATAGATTCTGTTTTGGGTAAAGGCAGCAAGTTTATTATTAAATTACCATTAACATTGGCGATTATGCTTACTTTAATGGTTTTTATAGACAAAAAAATATTTGCTATTCCTCTTGTTAACGTAAGTGAAATATTTAATCTGGATTCAGCAAGAACAAATACAGTAGATGGACAGCTCGTGGTGATTGTCAGAAACAAGGCGATTCCACTGTACTATCTCAGAGAATGGTTGGTTAAAGATAATTCAAAAAATGATCGATCGTCTATGGGATATGTTGTTATTGTCAATGTTGGTACACGTCGGATTGCCTGTGTTGTTGAACAACTTATTGGTCAGGAAGAGGTCGTTGTGAAGCCATTGGGTGCTTTGCTGCATGGTACGCGTGGACTTGCTGGCGCTACCATAACCGGAAATGGTCGTATAGCGCTCATTATTGATTTCTCGGGATTAATGGAATTTTATGCGGATGGTCAGTGATGAATAACCATCGAAGCAAAGAATTATACCAGCATAAGTTAGCGAGTATTTAGGAGAAATTCGACATGGCAGTGCGGGTATTGGTGGTTGACGACTCCAGTTTTTTCAGAAAAAGAGTATCTGAAATTCTTAGTTCGGATGGACATATTGAAGTTATTGGAACCGCTGTAGATGGAGCAGATGCGCTTGTCAAGGTTGAAAAAATCAAGCCAGATGTAATTACCATGGATATTGAAATGCCAGTCATGGATGGAATCACGGCGGTTAGGCGAATTATGGCATCCTACCCCACGCCGATACTTATGTTTTCCTCACTGACAGTGAGTGGTGCGCAGGCAACACTGGATGCCCTGGACGCAGGCGCGCTTGATTTTCTTTCGAAGAATTTCAAAGATTTATCGCATGATGCCAACGAAGTTAAAAAAATACTCTGTGCACGGGTTCGTATTCTTGGTGCCAAAGGATTGGCAGGAAAAAGAAAAGTTACAGATTATCCATCATCACCTCAGAAAACTGGGGTAGTGGCACGCACCCGAATTGATAGTAATGCATTGATACTGTCTAAAAAATATAGTAACACGCAAGTGATAGTCATCGGTGCATCAACAGGTGGGCCTGTTGCACTACAGCAGGTATTATCAAAGTTACCTCAGGAATTTCCGTTTCCATTGCTATTGATTCAGCATATGCCAGCAAGCTTTACTGGGGCATTCGCTCAGAGATTGGATAAGCTATGTGCCATTAATGTTAAGGAAGCTCAAGATGGTGATGAGTTATTACCGGGAGTCGCTCTTTTAGCACCTGGGGGTAAGCAAATGATGGTGGAACACCGTCACGGAAAAGCACTGGTTAGAATTCAGGATGGATTGCCCGGACAAAATTACAAACCCAGTGTGGATATCACTTTTTCATCTGTCGCCCAGGCCTACCCGGGACAGGTTTTAGGGATTGTCTTGACAGGCATGGGGGCGGATGGTAGAGAAGGTGCCCGCTTACTTAAATCGGGTGGTGCCAATATATGGGTTCAGGATGAGCAAAGTTGTGTGGTTTATGGAATGCCTATGGCAGTTGCCGAAGCCGGATTAGCGGATCAGGTGATGTCGTTGGCTGATATTGGCGTTCATCTTGCTCAACGGATTTGATGAGTGGATATTTTAACAATACTTGGTTTGGTTGTTGCTTTTGGCGCTATCCTGGGAGGGAATGCCTTAGATGGCGGGCATGTTTCGTCGTTGATATTAGGCGCTGCTTTTTTGATTGTTTTTGGCGGTACACTTGGCGCAATTTTAATTCAGACGTCGAAAGTTACTTTTATGCGCGCACTGAAAATAGCGTCATGGATGCTAAAACCGCCAGTGCTTGGTGAAGCAGATATTATTCCAAAAATTGTTAACTGGAGTAATGTGGCAAGAAAAGAAGGATTGTTGGGCCTTGAACCTTTGATTGAAGCCGAAGAGGATCCATTCGCTAAAAAAGGATTGCAGCTTCTGGTGGATGGTAGCGAACCAGATGTCATTAGAAATATTCTTGAGGTTGAAATAGAGACGAAGGAACACCAGGACACTCAGGCTGCTAAAGTATATGAAGGTATGGGTGGGTATTCTCCCACAATTGGCATTATTGGCGCAGTTATGGGGTTAATCCATGTTATGTCGAATCTGTCAGATCCGAGTAAACTCGGTTCGGGTATTGCTACCGCGTTTGTGGCTACTATTTATGGAATAGGCTTGGCTAATTTGTTTTTATTGCCGATGGCGAACAAGCTTAAAGCATTGATACATAATCAAACACAATTTCGACAAATGATCGTTGAGGGGATTATATCCATTGCCGAGGGTGAAAATCCTCGTAACATAGAAACGAAATTACATAGTTACTTACACTGATTTAGTAAATTTATTTATTTTTATTTAAATTAATATTATGGATTTATGGCTCGAAAGAAAAAACATGAGGAGCATGAAAATCATGAGCGTTGGTTGGTGTCTTACGCCGACTTCATAACCTTATTGTTTGCCTTTTTTGTGGTTATGTATGCTGTCTCATCGGTCAATGAAGGTAAATATCGCGTGTTATCGGATTCTCTTGTTGCCGCCTTCAGATCCGCACCAAAGTCGATGGAGCCTATTCAGGTAGGGAATCCAGCCAAATCTCCCCATGAAACAGACCTTGAATATAGAACAAATCCTAATGTACTAAAAAGACCGGATATGTTAATTAATAAATCCGTGAAAGACCAGCAGGTAAAAACTGATGAGCCACATACCAAATGGCCGAGACAGGCAGAAAGAGATACATCTGGTGGTACAGGCGATAATGGATCTGCAAAATCTTTGAAGAAAATGGCTGATCAAATAGAACGAGCGATGGCTGGATTAATCCAGCAAAATATCGTTACGGTACGGCGTGATGAATTTTGGCTAGAGGTTGAAATTAACACTAATATTCTTTTTCCAAGTGGAGATGCTCGCCTGGAATCGGAAGCCAAGCCGATCTTGAATGAATTGGCCAAGATATTGAGGAATTTTGATAATTATATCAAGGTCGAAGGATTTACAGACAACATACCTATCAGCAACATGATTTACCCATCAAATTGGGAGTTATCTGCGGCACGTTCGGCAAGTGTTGTGAATTTATTAATGAAACAGGGAATTGGACCCGCTAGGATGGCTGCGATTGGTTATGGCGAATTTCGACCTGTTGCAGATAATAGTACGAATGAAGGTAGAAACAAGAATCGCCGAGTCGTTTTGGCGATTCTTGAAAATGGTGCATCCGAGCGTATTCATGATGACGCTCGATTCAAGAAAGAAGAGCATAAGAATGTGCCAGAAGTTCCGGCGATAAAATCACCAACATCATCGGTGGGTGTTATACCACAAAAAAATTCATCACTGGGTAATGAGCCCATAGATGTAATGAGTAAGGGTGTGACTGATAATGGTATATTCAAGGTTGTCGAGCCACTGGTTAAGCCAACGCCAGAAGTTTCATCATTAAATGTGTTGCCTAAGGCAAGTGCCAATATGCCGGATCATGGAGGTGGGTAATGAAAATATGGGCTGTTGCTAATCAAAAAGGTGGAGTCGGGAAAACGACTACGGCAATTACTCTGGCTGGATTGTTGTCTTCCCGGGGATACAATACCTTGATGGTGGACATGGATCCCCACGGCTCTCTTACATCGTATTCAGGATTCGACCCTGATACGGTTGATGATGGTGTATATACCTTATTCAGGGGAACCAATATTATGTTGGCTTCCATTATAAAGAGAACGAGGTTCGATAAATTATATATTATGCCTGCATCAACAGTATTGGCTACACTTGACAGGCAGTTGGGGGCGCAGGATGGCAAAGGATTGGTATTGTCTCAAACGCTTCAGCGTATTTCCATGAGATTTGATTATGTTTTGATTGATTGTCCTCCTATGCTGGGGGTATTGATGGTAAATGCTTTGGCAGCATGTGATCACCTTATTATTCCGGTACAGACAGATTTTCTTGCACTAAAGGGGCTGGAAAGAATGATGTATACCCTTAATATGATTATGAGATCAAGAAAAATACCTGTCCCATATACTGTGTTACCTACTATGTATGATAAGAGAACGCGAGCATCCCAGCAAGGTTTACAGTATCTTCAGGAGCGCCATGCCGAGAACTTATCGAGCACACTGATTCCGGTAGATACACAATTCCGGGAGGCCAGTCGTGTCGGGATGCCCCTATCGATGATGGATAGATATTCGCGTGGTGTAGTCGCCTATACCGCGTTACTTGACTCTCTTACCGAGGTTGATTATATGCATGATCAACCTTTGGCTAAAGTGGTGGCCATGTGAATATTCTTGATAATGAATCAATGCCTGTGCTGGAGTATGAAACAGCATTAAAAATATATTTTGATGCTCTTTTACAGGATGTATATCATTCTAAATTTACGCCAGGGTCAAGGGACATATGCCTTAAACAGGAAATATTAGAAAAGAATAATGCTCTTGAGCTTGCGGCTACGGTAGCGGTCTCACCTGTGTCAGGTGTGACCGACAAGGATAAACAGGCAAGTAAAATACCGGATTGGGCAGCGGCTGCTTTTCAATGTCTATTATTTAGCACAAATGGTGTAAAGTTCGCCGTGCCATTGATCAAGTTACACAGTGTGATTAATTTGACTGAATCACCCAAGCTTGTTCCTTATGAAGGTACGTGGTTCCTGGGGCTTTTGCCGTGGCAAGGCGTACATGTCAAAGTAATTGATACTTACAAATTAAGGTTCATCCGGGTTTCCTGTGGGTCGTTGATGCCGGATACAGATCAAGTCCGCCACAATGGAAGTAGATGGCAATCTTGAAATGGTCTCTATTCCTGAACCCACAGGCACGTTTT
>JAHFRW010000042.1 GCA_023266055.1 Gammaproteobacteria bacterium
CTGGAAAGCACGGCGTCGATCGTGATGGTGGCCGGCATGCTGGATGTCATGCTGTCGCTGACGATCAGCTGAATAACATACGTGCCGGTACGATCCGGGGTGAATGTGGGTTTGACACGGGTGGGGTTGATCAGCGAGGCACTGCTCGTGGCGGGCTTTGCCAGCAGTGCCCAGTGGTAACTTAACGGGTGGTTGTCCGGGTCGCTGGAGCGCGAGCCATTCAGGGTGATGCTCTCCCCGACGTCGGCACGGCGATCACTGCCGGCATCGGCCTGCGGGGTGGAGTTCGTGGTTGAGATCACGACTTTGACGGGGGCGCTGCTGGCGCGGCCATCACTCACGATCAGACGTGCAACGTAAGTGCCGGGCCGGTCGGGGGTGAAGCTCGGTCTGCTCAGTGCGGTGTTGTCCAGTGCGGTCTGGCTGCCGGGTGGCAGGGTGATCAACCACCAGTGATATTGCAGGGGGTCGCCGTCCGGATCGAAAGAGCGGCGGGCATCCAGGGTGACCAGCCCACCCACCACGGCGGTGATATCGGCTCCGGTTTTGGCCACGGGGGGTGCGTTGGTGTTGGTGAAGGTGACGGTGCGCGGCGGGCTGTCCGCAATGCCATCGTTGATGATCAACTGGATCACGTAAGTGCCGGGAGCCATCACTCTGAAGTTGGGTTTCACGGCGCGGGTATCCGAGAGGACGGTGTGTCCATTCGCGGGCGCGGAAAGCAGGGTCCAGTGGTAGTTCAGCGAATTGCCATCAATATCGCTGGAGCGGCTGCCATCAAGCTGCACGATGCTGCCCACGGAGACGGTACGGTCCGTGCCTGGATCCGCCACGGGTGGACTGTTGGCAGACGGTGAGGCCATGATGCCGTAGGTGTGTATGCTATAACGTACGGCGGTACGGCTGACAATTTTCAGAGTGAAGCGTGCTTTCGCGCCCGGCGCAAGGCGTTGGTCAGGCAACAGCGTGCTGAGGTCATAATAATGTTTGCCGTAGGGACCGGTGGAGGGGCCTCCCAGGGCATTGGGCAGGGTGATGTTGTGGCTGGCGCCAATGTCTATGACGGCATGCAGGGGCGCGCCAATGGCTCGGCGGCTGGCGTTGGTGATGTCAATGTCAGCGGTATAGGTGAGATCGCCCGTGGCCGGGTCGAGCAGGGTGTGTTCATGGGGGGTGGCAACAATGACCTGACTGCTGAGATCCACCGGGGCCGCGACGGCAGCCACCAGGTCACGCTGGCTGCCCGGTAGCAGTAACAGCAGTGGCAGCAAAAAACCCCCGATCGTTTTCCCCAGTATGCGCATCGCCTGTTCTCTCCAGGTTCACACTTGTGAATGCTTGAAAAAATACTGGCACGCCGTTGCCATGACCTTGTCCCGGGATTTCGACAGAGTGACGCGTCCAGTCAGCCGTGCCGAAAGTGCTGCCTGGCAAGCGTATAGAGCCACCAGAATGCGGTCAAGTTATTTTTACGGGAGCGTTGAAGAGGGCGATAAGATATTAACTGATGTTACGCAAAGCATAGGGTACAGCCACGCCATGCTGTGGCGAGCACATTGTTTCATTGAAAAATTCGCCCGTCCTGTCATTTCGACCGAAGGGAGAAATCTTATCTATGAGATTGATCATATACAGATTTCTCCCTTCGGTCGAAATGACAGCTACTTTATGAAACGAGGCGCCCGGTGGCTCAAATCACAACAACATGTGGGGTGCTGCGTAACATCACATATTAAGAAGATATAAGGAAACAGGATAACCCGCATGGCGTCTTTTGCGCCATCTCAGCGCCAGGGATGGCCGTATGGCTTCCCCGGTAATGCTCGAAATTACAGATTATTCAATGTTGTTCAGGAATTATTTAAACTTGAAACTTACACTACCCTGCCCTTCCTCAACACGCGATCCAATTCATCAAGCCGCTGCGGTGTGCCTATGTCCATCCATTGACCGGTGTAATGCACACCCGTCACGGCATGTTGCTGCATGGCTTTGCGCAACAACGGAGCAAGCTGGAATTTACCGGGGGCGCAGCCTGCAAAAAGTGCGGGGCGGTATACACCAATGCCACTAAACGTGTGCGTCGGCTCACCGGGAGCAGGATCATATACCTGGTGCGCACGTAACGTGAAATCACCCGCAGGATGATGCAGCGGATTATCCACCAGCACCAGATGAGCCATGCCTTCCGGCGCACGAGGTAATAATGCGTAGGGATAATCTGTCCAGATATCACCATTTACTACTGCAAAGGGAGCGTCCCCCAACAGAGGCAATGCCTTGAAGATACCGCCCCCGGTTTCAAGCGCCTCCCCTTCGGATGAATAACGGATGCGGGCACCGTAACGAACGCCGTCACCCAGCACCTCCTCAATCTGATGGCCGAGATACGCATGATTAATGACGATGTCGTGCATGCCGGCCGCCACCAGTGCATTGATATGATATTCAATCAGTCGCTGCCCACCGGCCATGAGCAAAGGCTTGGGCGCATGATCAGTGAGTGGGCGCATGCGTTCGCCACGTCCGGCCGCCAGAATCATGGCCTTCATGAAGATGCCTTGCGGGCTGTCATAACTCGGCTTTTTTCTCGCGATTCAACAGGGCATTTACCGCATCACGGGGTGAACGTCCGGCATGTAACACCTGGTACACCTGCTCGGTAATGGGCATGTCAATGCCGCGCTGCTGTGCCAGATGCACGACCTCGGTCGCCGTCTGCACCCCCTCCACGGCCTGACCGATGGCAGCCATGGCGTCCGTCAGAGTTTGGCCTTGCGCCAACGCCAGGCCAAGACGGCGATTACGTGATTGATTATCGGTGCAGGTGAGCACCAGATCACCCAACCCCGCCAGCCCCATCAGCGTTTCACGCCGCCCACCCAATACCGCACCCAGCCGCATCATTTCGGCCAAACCGCGTGTCACCAGCGCCGCGCGCGTGTTGGCGCCAAAGCCCAGACCATCGGCAATGCCGGCCGCGATAGCCAACACATTTTTTACCGCACCGCCCACTTCAACACCGGCAATATCATTACCGGTGTAAGCGCGGAAATTATTATTGTGCAGGCGTTCAGCCCAGTCTTCCGCAAACCCGGCATGAGTAGAGGCCACGGTAACCGCCGTGGGCAGATCCGCCGCCACTTCACGGGCAAACGTAGGGCCTGAAATAACAGCCGTGGGCAGCGCCTCGCCCAGCACATCCGTCACGACCTGATGCAGCAATTGCCCATTCCCCGGCTCAAACCCCTTGGTTGCCCACGCCAGACGAACAGGCGCGTGGCAATGCTGCGCAACCTGCTCCAGCACCGCACGAAACCCGGCACTGGAGACGGCCACCAGCACATCCGGCGCCAATGCCATGATGTGCTGCAAATCACTGGTAAGCCGCAAGGCGGGGGGAAAGGGAATATCCGGCAGGCAACTGACATTACAACGGGCAGCAGACAAAACATTGATATGGCGTGGGTCACGCCCCCACAACCACACCGGCTGATGATTGCGCGCCAGCAAAATCGCCAGCGCCGTTCCCCACGCACCCGCGCCCATTACCACTATGGGCCGCGCACTGGTTGGTGAATCCAGACGGCTATTCACGGGCAGGAAATCGCGCTGACTTGAGCTTAGTGAGCAACCTGGGGTGGCGCCGCCTGTTGTTGCATATGCTGCGCATACAATGCATCAAAATTAACCGGAGCCAGCAGCAACTGCGGGAATCCTCCCTTGGTCACAACGTCAGAAATGACTTCCCGTGCGAAAGGAAACAGAATATTCGGGCAATAGCTGCCCAGAATTGCGCTCACGTCATTTGCATTAAATCCGGTGGCATTAAAGATGCCTGCCTGCTGCACTTCAACCAGATAAGCGACCTTATCGCCCAGCTTGGCCGTCACCGTGATCGCCAGCGTGATTTCATGCACCCCTTCGCCCAGCACTGCCGCACTGTTATTGATCTGCAAACTGACTTCCGGCTCCCATTTTTCCATGAAAATCTGGGGCGAGTGTGGTGTCTCGAAAGACACATCCTTCACGTAAACTTTCTGAATTACAAAACGCCCACCTTCGGCAGCCTGCTGGTTTTCAATAGCATCAGACATCGTCAATATTCCTTAGTAAAGTAAAATGAAAACCTATTTTTGAACGGGAAGATTTGCGGCTCTCCACGCCAGAACCCCACCATTGAGCTTGAACACCGCGGTGAATCCCTGTTTATGTAACGTGGCACTGGCACGTGCAGCACGATCACCACTACGACAATATACAATAATGGGCTTGTCCTTATGCGCTTCCAGTTCATTCAGACGCTTGTCCAGCACGCCCACCGGAATGTGCAGCGCATTGACAATGTGCCCTTCCGCAAATTCCTGATCTTCACGCACATCAAGCACGACGGCATCGTCATGATTCATGCGACGCACCGCTTCGGGGGCATCAATCTCCTTGAACCCCAGAAAACGGCGTTTGAAAGTTTCAACCAACAGCAATACCACAAGAAACACAAAGGCAAAAGACAGTACCCAATGATTCATAACAAACGTAAAAAATTTTTCCATGCGGCCTACAGTCTATCTAGTGAATACAAAAAATAAATTCCGGTGATTAAAACAGGGGAAAAAAGCAAACATCACCTTTTGGTTTTTCATGCGCTAACAATTTCAGAATGGAATTTTTCAGGGTTTCCCTTGATCACGGAACTTTCAGAAGCACATCGGCAGAAGCACATCGGGCGTTCGTGGTGCAGACGCCTCATCTGGAACGCCCGCAAAAAACCTCACGCATCATGTTGATTAAACGCAGGGTACGTACATCACCCACGCGATAAAACACCCGATTGGCTTCCTTGCGCGTCATAAGTATGCCTTTCTCGCGCATAATGGCCAAATGCTGTGAAATATTACTTTGCGAAGTGCCCACGGCACTGACAAGATCCTGCACGCTGATTTCCCGGTCGCCCAACGTACACAGGATTTTCAGACGCAAGGGATGCGCGATCGCCTTCAGGGAACGTGATGCCTGCTCAACGTCTTCCTCATGCAGCACTATTTCGTTATCGTTAACTACCTTATCCATAATCTGTGCAGTAACCGCCCCCTGCCTTGCTCACAGAACCTCCTTCCCGCAAAACCTTCGTCTCATATACTGCCTTTATGATCAAAACATTATACAATGTTACGCACTATTTTAGTAAGCAATCAATAAAAAGGTTTCTCTTCTTCTTAGACAGGGTAAAATACTTCCATATGGCATCAGCAAAAAACAAACCCTTGGTACTGGTTATTCTGGATGGCTGGGGATATAGCGAAAATCCTGATTTTAATGCGATTTTTAACGCCCACAAGCCACATTGGGACAAACTGTGGGCAGAATACCCCCATACCCTGATCCAGGGCTCGGGCACCGAAGTGGGGCTGCCCGCCGGCCAGATGGGTAACTCCGAGGTAGGACATCTGAACCTCGGCGCAGGCCGGGTAGTCTATCAGGAACTCACCCGTATCGAGCGCGCCATCAAGAGCGGCACGTTTTTCGCCAACAAAACCCTGACCGATGCAGTGGACACCGCCGTGGCCACTGACAAGGCGGTGCATATTCTCGGCCTGCTTTCGCCAGGTGGCGTACACAGTCACGAAGAGCATATTCACGCCATGATCAAACTGGCGGCTGAACGTGGCGCACAGCGGATTTACCTGCACGCCTTTCTCGACGGTCGTGACACCCCTCCCCGCAGCGCCGCCGCCTCAATCGCCGCAACCGAAAAAGTATTCAAGAAATATCCCCAAGGCCGCTTTGCCTCAGTGATCGGGCGCTATTTTGCACTGGATCGCGACAAGCGCTGGTCACGCGTACAGACCGCGTATGACCTGATTACACAAGGCAAGGCGCTGCACCAGGCGCCTGACGCTCTCAGCGCCCTGGAAATGGCCTATGCCCGTGATGAAAACGATGAATTCGTACAAGCCACCTGCATCAATGGGGCAGATAGAAAATCACCATCGGGGCAAGATCAACCCGTACAGGTTGCAGACGGTGATGTCATCATCTTCATGAATTATCGAGCCGATCGCGCCCGCGAATTGACCCAGGCATTCATTCAGACTGATTTTGATGGCTTCCGGCGTGATGTCACGCCCCCGCTGGGCCGCTTTGTCAGTCTGACGGAATACAAGAAAGAGTTTGCCATACCCGTGGCTTACCCGACTGAAAACCTCATTAATGTGTTTGGCGCCCATATTGCTAAACTGGGCATGCGTCAGTTACGCATTGCTGAAACCGAAAAATACGCTCACGTGACTTTTTTCTTCAATGGTGGCGAAGAAACGCCCTTTATTGGTGAAGACCGGATTCTGGTACCCTCACCCAAAGTAGCGACCTATGACCTGCAACCTGAAATGAATGCACCGGAGCTCACCGACCGTCTGGTAGAAGCCATTCAAAGCCGCAAATATGACGTGATCATATGCAATTATGCCAACCCCGACATGGTTGGCCACAGCGGTAGAATGGACGCCACCATCACCGCCATTGAAGCCATAGACACCTGCCTGGGACGCCTGTACACGGCGCTACGTAAAACAGGGGGCGAAATGCTGATTACCGCTGATCACGGCAATGCCGAACAGATGCGCAGCAATGAAACCGGCCAGGCCCATACCGCGCATACCAGCAACCCGGTACCGTTCCTCTATGTGGGGCGCAAAGCGCTTCCCGCCACACGCGGCAACCTCGCGGACGTGGCGCCCACCATGCTGTACCTGATGGGCGTGACTCCCCCGGCGGAAATGAACGGCAAACCCCTTATGACATTGACAGAAACACCTTGAACACCTGGATTCCCGGGTGCCTCTGTCAATTTGATCAAGGCACGAGGACAAGGCGAAAATGCGACCATTCCTGCGCATCCATACACAGTCGAGCGTACACGTAGCACATGAGCATTTTGAGCGCCCCCTCCACATACAGGGCAACATCGTCAGCGTGGCTTAAGCGAATTTACAGAGGCACCCTTACAGTACTGCTCATCAGCGGGATGAGCAGTCACTCTGCGGAGCCATGGGCCGCACCGGCCGAGTCCTCAAAGCACAAGACCGCCCAAAAAACGACGTCTGCCACCGACCTGAAAAAAATCCGTGGCGAAATCCACCAGCTACGTTCCACCCTCGACTCCGCACGCGATCGCCAGAAAACCTTGCGCACCAGGCTCAGCACCACCGAAAAAGACATGAGCAAAACCAGTCGCTCCCTGAAACAACTGCAACAGAAACTGCAGGAGCATACCCAGTCATTACAACAACTGCGCCAGCGCCAGCAACAGCATCAGGCGCAACTCTCCACACACCGCAGCGCTCTCGAACAACAATTGCGCGCCAACTATGCCATGGGTCGCCAGGATTTTCTGAAAATCGTGCTTAACCAGCAAGACCCGGTCACCTTTGGACGCAACCTCGGCTACTACGAATATTTCAACCGTGCCCGCGCCATACACATTGCCAGCATCACCGAAAACCTCGCCGAACTTGACACCCTGGAGCACGCTGCTCAAGCCCAGGCCAGACAACTGGCACAGGCCCACAGTGCCACCGAGCGTACCCAGAAACAGCTTGAAGAGAGCCACAATAAACGCAACGCCATACTGACTGCCCTTAACAGTGAAATCCAGAGCAAAGAACAGCGCCTGCATCAATTACTGGAAGATGAGCATAGCCTGGCGCAACTGCTCAAACGCCTGCGGGACGCACAAAAACGCGCCAAAGTTACCCCCAAGCCCCCCCGACCGGGCCAGCCGGCACGGCCGGAAACACCTCGCGACACAGACCAGCCTGATCCCGGATCGGCCTTTGGTCGCCTCAAAGGCAAGCTCAACTGGCCAGCACAAGGGAATCTTGCAGCACACTATGGAACTTCTCGCAAGCTGGGCACCTCCAAGTGGCAAGGGGTACTTATTGCCGCCACCGAAGGAAGCGCTGTACGCGCCGTAGCACGCGGAAAAGTCGTATTTGCCGACTGGATGCGTGGTTTTGGCCTGCTCCTGATTCTGGATCACGGTGACGGCTACATGACCCTCTACGGCCAGAACCAGACCCTGAACAAGGATGTGGGTGATCAGGTAGACGCCAGCGACGTCATTGCCAGCGTCGGCGACAGCGGGGGCCAGATGAGCCCAGGGCTCTATTTTGAAATCCGGCGCGACGGCGTGCCGGTCAATCCTTCCTCATGGTGCCGATGAACACGGCCGATACAGGGCTGCCCCTGCTTTTTCTTAAACTTTAACTCACCCATTGCATGTTATACTGATATAGGTGAAACTGGTAAAATAGTCGGTCATTCTGGAGCAATTATGAAGTTCAATACGCGCAATTTTCTGATTTTAACGCTGGGCCTGGTGATGGGCGTTTCCATCAGCATCGGGCACAGCGTTTTTGCCGAACGGGACAAACCCGTCGCCAATGTCTCCCTGCCCCTTGATGACCTGCGCGCCTTTACTGAGGTGATGAACAAAATCAAGTCAGATTATGTTGAACCGGTTGATGATAAAACCCTGTTGCAAAATGCCATTCGTGGCATGTTATCCGGTCTCGATCCGCATTCCTCCTATCTGGATGCCGATTCCTTCAAGGATCTGCAAGTCAGCACCACGGGTGAATTCGGCGGCCTGGGCATTGAAGTGGGCATGGAAGATGGCTTTGTAAAAGTAATCTCACCCATTGATGACACCCCCGCCCAGCAAGCCGGCATTCACGCCGGTGACCTGATTATCCGCATCGACGAAACCCCGGTTAAAGGACTGACACTGGGCGAAGCCATCAACCGCATGCGCGGCAAGCCCGGCAGCGATATTGTGCTGACCATCGTGCGCGAAGGCGAGGAAAAACCCCTTAAATTTACCGTGAAACGTGCTGTCATCAAAGTCAGCAGCGTTAAAGGCCGCTCCCTGGAGCCAGGCCTTGGGTATCTGCGCATCTCCCAGTTTCAATCCAACACGGGTGATAATCTGACAAGCTTCGTCAGCAAGCTCAAGCAGGAAAATGGTGGCAAGCTGAAAGGCTTGATACTGGATCTACGCAACAACCCCGGTGGCGTGCTGAATGCCTCCGTTGACGTGGCTGATGCCTTCCTGGAGAAAGGTCTGGTTGTCTACACTGATGGCCGTCTGCGTGATTCCCACCAGAAATTCAACGCCAGACCGGGAGACATTCTCAAGGGTGCACCCTTGATTGTACTGATCAACGGTGGCTCTGCCTCCGCTTCAGAGATTGTTGCCGGCGCATTGCAGGATCACAAACGCGCGATCGTCATGGGCAGCAAAAGCTTCGGCAAAGGCTCGGTACAGACCGTTGTGCCCATGGGCGACGGTGCGGCACTCAAGATCACCACCGCACGTTACTACACGCCCTCCGGCCGTTCAATTCAGGCGGAAGGCATTACACCGGACATCATGCTGGAGAACGTCAAGGTTTCTGCCGCAGATAAACCGGCCCTCGAAACACTGAAGGAAGCTGATTTAAGCAGACATCTTCAAAACGGCAACAAATCGGAAAAACCGGGCAATCAAAAGCAGACTGGCAAGGACACCAAGGATGCAGCCAAAGAACCTGAAAAATTGGCCAATACCGACTACCAGCTATACGAAGCATTAAACCTGCTGAAAGGGCTGAGCATTATGCGGGAAAAAGATCTTTAAGGAACAGGAAACCAAAAATGGCGATTAAAGCCTGTACGGTTTAATCGCCATTTTTTTAATCTTAACCCGCCAGGCTGCGGGCACAAGCCCACTAACCCTCCACGCAATTGTATACGGAAACCTCTGGAAAGCTCTTAGGGGCCTAGCTATTCCCGACTACTTCTTTCTCCATCTGCTCCAAACTGATATGGCGCACGTCCTTACCCTTCACCTGATAAATAACGTATTCACAAATATTACGCGCATGATCTCCAATGCGCTCCAGCGCACGTGCCGCCCACATGACATGCAGCGCACGGGTAATGGTACGTGGATCTTCCATCATGAACGTGATCATCTGACGCATGATACCTTCATATTCCTTGTCAATCTGGCGATCATCACCCGCCACACGTACCGCCGCTACCGTATCCATGCGCGCATAGGCATCCAATGCATTGTGCACCATCTGACGCACATGCGTGCCCAGAGTTTGAATCTCGGTATAGTTATTTTTGGGACGCTCTTCATTGATCAGTTGAACCGCCATGCGCGCAATTTTCTCTGCTTCGTCACCAATACGCTCAAGATCAGTAATGGTTTTAATCACCATCAGCACCAGGCGTAAATCACCCGCCGTTGGCTGACGACGCGCGATAATCTGATTACAATCCTCGTCTATGGTAACTTCAAGATTATTAACCTTGAAATCGGCCACAATCACTGCCTCAGCCAGTGCCACATTCCCCTGTACCAAAGAGGTAATGGCATGCTCAATCTGCTGCTCCACCAGCCCACCCATTTGTAAAACAAGCGTACGAATATTCTCAAGATCGGCATTATACTGGCGAGAAATATGTGTATCCAATGGTTCCATAAATATTCTCCTTTACGCGGATTAACCGTAGCGTCCGGTAATGTAATCTTCTGTACGTTTTTGCGAGGGGTTGGTGAAAATGGTATTGGTATCGGCAAACTCGACTACCTCACCCATGTGCATAAAAGCAGTGTAATCCGAAACACGTGCTGCCTGCTGCATATTATGCGTGACAATCAAAATTGTCACCTGTTCTTTAAGCTGCGCAATCAATTCTTCGATGCTCGCGGTAGCAATAGGGTCGAGAGCGGAGGTTGGCTCGTCAAACAGCATCATTTCCGGATCCGTTGCCAGCGCACGCGCAATACATAAACGTTGCTGCTGCCCACCCGACAGGTTAAACGCCAAGCTGTTGAGCCGGTCTTTGACCTCATTCCACAACGCCGCGCCGCACAGCGCTTTTTCTACTTTTTCATCAAGTTTTCTGCGGTTGGAGATACCCCGCACCCGCAAACCATAAGCAACATTTTCATAAATCGTCTTGGGAAAGGGGTTGGGTTTCTGGAACACCATGCCAATGCGCATACGCACTTCGATAGGGTCGATCTTGGGATTCAGAATATTGACATCGTCAGGGTAAAGCGTAATCTGCCCATCATAACGATTGCCCGGATATAAATCATGCATGCGATTAAAGCAGCGCAGAAACGTCGATTTCCCGCAACCAGATGGACCAATCAGAGCAGTAATACGCTTTTCAGCAACGGTTAAGTTAATGTTTTTAAGTGCCTGATATTCTCCATAATAGAAATTCAGGTTTTTGGCTTCGGACTTCAATAAGTCCATTGCATTTTCAGACATGTTGCCTGCTCCTACCACTTGATACGTTTGCGGAAATGATAACGAATGTATATTGCCAGGGCATTCATTATCAAGGTCATGACAATCAACACCAGACCCGCCGCCGCTGCATTATAATGAAACTCCTCCTGCGGACGTGATACCCAGTTAAACATCTGGATAGGCATTACCGTAAACGCCGAGGTCAACCAATCAAAAGAAACATAGGGAAACTCGCCCTTAAAAGGGGTATCCGGCAGAAATGCAATGTAGGTCAACGCACCAATGGTAATTAATGGTGCTGTCTCGCCAATCGCACGTGACAATCCGATGATGACACCTGTCAGTATCCCGGCGGTTGAATAAGGCAAGACATGTTGCGACACTGTTTGCCACTTGGTAGCGCCCAGCGCAAATGCACCTTCACGAATCGTACCGGGAATTGAACGAATGGCCTCACGTGTTGCCACAATCACAACCGGTAAAATCAATATTGCCAGCGTCAGTCCCGCCGCCAGAATACTCTGCCCCAGATCCAGTTGATACACAAACAAACCCAGCGCCAGCAATCCATATACAATCGAGGGCACGCCAGCCAGATTGGTGACGTTGATCTCGATCAGGTCGGTCATCCAGTTTTTAGTCGCGTATTCTTCCAGGTACACGCCCGCCGCCACACCCAACGGCACCGCAGACAATACCGTCACCATCATGACCAGCGTGGTACCCACCCATGCCGACAATATACCTGCCTTGGCGGCATGACGTGATGGAAATGATGTAAAGAAATCCCATGAAATACGCGGCAATCCGTCTATGGCCATGGCCGCAATAAGGGCCACCAGGGTCACCACACCTCCCAGCATGGCAAACAGACCAATAATGGAAAAAATAATGTCCCAACGTTTACGGCGCGCAATCAACCCGCGCATTACCTCAACAGACATGCCTGGCATATTAATAGACCTCACGGAAACGTCTGCGCAACCAATGGCCGGCAATATTAAACACTAATGTCATTAACAGTAACGTCAGGCCCGCGACAAAAATGGTTTGATAACCTAGACTGCCGTGCGGCAAGTCACCCAGACTCACTTGCACAATATAAGCGGTAATGGTCGCGGCAGGCTCCATGGGGTTCCAGGTCAGGTTGGGTTGCATACCTGCCGCAACTGCAACAATCATGGTTTCACCAATTGCACGCGAAATGCCCAGAATATAGGCGGCGGCAATGCCCGAAAAAGCCGCGGGTGTCACTACCCGTAACGCGGTTTGAAAGCGCGTCGCGCCCATGGCATAAGAACCTTCACGAATATGCATGGGCACAGCGCGCATGGCATCTTCGCTGATTGAACTCACATACGGTATAATCATGACCCCCATCACCAAGCCTGCGCTGAGCATATTAAAGCCTGGTAGTTCCGGGAAAAAATATTGCAATAACGGTGTGACAAACAACAGCGCAAAATAACCGTAAACAACGGTGGGAATACCATCCAGAAGCTCCAGCACGGGCTTAACCACCTCCCTGACCCGATGCGGCGCAAATTCGCTTAAATAAATGGCAATAATGGTACCCAGGGGAATCGCCACTGCCAGTGCCACCCCTGCCGTCACCAGCGTACCTGCTACCAACGGCATAATTCCATAGTGGGCGTCATCAAACAACGGCGTCCATTGGGTGTCAGTGAGAAAGTCGATGATTGAGACGTGCTCAAAGAATCCCAGTGATTCACGCACCAGAATCACGACAATGGCAACGGTGATGGCGACCGAAGAAAATGCCGCCAGAAACAGCAATGATTCAATAATACGCTCACGCACATGACGCATACGGCGATGGGCAAAACGGGAAGACTTAAGATGTTCAGTCACAGGACGCCTTTGAGAAAGAAGCTGCCAGCAAAAAGAAGCTCATAATATGACAGAATTGTTACATTATGATGACAGCTACCACCCCCACGACACTTTTCAGGCAACCGCCCTGAATAAACAAACTACGATCACATCTCTTAAGTCTCTGTTATTAGTTAATAATCACTAACAATTCATTAGCCAATCATGAATATGGCTTTTATGCAGGCACCCCGATCACCGTCATGGCGTTATGCCAATACCATAGAGTACCTTTACATCCAGCCAGATTCCCTGCGGGTTTGCCAGTGCCTGGATTTCAGCCAAATGCTCTTTTTTGAACCTGTCCATGGCCTGTGCATCCAGCTGGTTGACCAGACCACGAAATCCGGCATACCAGATAACATCCCACCACTCATTCGCGTCCTTCAGGTAATAGCCAAGATCCTTGCACTCGACGCGAATATCCTTAAAACCCGCCTGTCGATAAAGTGTGGTCGCTTTATCTTCTGTTGCAATACGCTTCCAGGACAGCGGCGGCTTTTCTACACCATATCGCTGAATACAGTTAAAAAAAAGATCAGCCATCGGCAGAAAAGCATCATCATAAAACCCGCAAATGGCGACCTTTCCACCGGGCTTTACTTTGTCCGCAATGTGCTTGAGCTGCGACTCCATATCTTCCACAAAGAAAATACCAAAAGCACACGTCGCGACATCAAAATAGTGTTGCGGAAACGTCAACGCCTGCATGTCCATTTCAAGGAAACGGGCATTGTGAATATCCGCCGCCTGCGCCTTCGCGCGAGCTTGCTCGAGCATACCTATCGAAAAATCAATACCCGTCACATGCCCCTGTGCAATGTCTTGGGCAATCTGAAGCGCAGCATATCCCGTACCTGTTGCAACATCGAGCACGCTTTCATTACCTTTCAAACCAAGACAGGAAGCAAGGTGTTCTGCACTGCTCATAAAAAAACGTAACGCGCGATTATCATAACCGCTCGCAACCGTATTAAAGGTCTCCCTTATCATCATTTTACGCTCTTGTTCACGCATGACGAAACCACCAACTGGGCCAGGCAACAATCAATCTGGCAAGCGCATCGTAACCCTCTGCACCCGGATGACTACCGTCGTTACCCTGCACTTGTGACATCCACACAGGATCAGCCAGCAGCGCATCAAAAACCGGCAGATACGGAATATAGCTCTGCTGAGCGGTACTCTCAAAAAGCGTTGAGAGGTGATTAATATGACGGTTACTGACTTCATCCGCAACAGGCGGCGGACCAATCACCGCTATTTGATACAGCGATGATGCCTGGGAAATAATAGCCCTGAAATTCTTTATACTATCCTCTTCACTGACGCGGCGTATATCACCTTCATATGCAACATCATTCACACCCAATGAAAATACCACATAGCGTTTCACGTTTTCCGGCAGGCGTATCGCACATTCCAGATGCCACCGTGCAGCAATTTCACGGCTGGTGTCTCGACGCACACCCAGGTTGTAATGTGTCACATTAAAACCATGCCGTTGTGCATCGGCGGTCACCCGTCCCGGCCATCCCCGGCATTGTGAATCACATGTGCCATGCACAAATGAATCGCCGACAAAACAAATTCTGTGATCATCCATATCCATGAAACCCTCCACTCGCAATGAACAATAAATCTCTCGCCTGTCATGGTGAGTTATTTACTCAATCCCACACCACCCTCCCGCATTAAATGCGCACCGCAGATCGACCCCACTTTGATACAGAAGAACAGCCCAAAAATTTACAATTTAACCAAACTAAACAAATACTTGCATACTAAACAAATAATTGTTGATACAGAATATAGGATATGCCTCAATTACAGAATCTGTCTTGCGCCAGTCTTTAGGACATAGCGAGTCAGCACATGTATTAATCTAAAGGGCTTGCTCACACATTACGAGGTTAGACGAAAATGCTGACACCTTCATCGTCTGGGACATACCCCCCTTCAACACCATTGACCCATACCGCCCAGCAGCAGATGCTCTGCATGATTATGCTGCCCGGTATTTTTTTTATAGGGTTGCTCTGGAATATTGCTACCGCGCACGCAGCAACCCCCGAACAACACGCGAAACCACTGCGGCTTGGCATTCTGCTGTCCCTGCCAACGGCTACACTGATGAACCATTATACTCCGCTAAAGACTTATCCTGAACACACGCTGGAGCGCGAAATAATTATCAGTACCGTACCCAATTATCGCGAATATGTCAGGCGCGCCGGCACCAATGAATACGACTTCCTCCTGACTTCCCCACATTTCGAGAAACTCGCAAAAGAGCAACATGGCTTTGTGAGCCTGGCCAAGTTGCAAGGCACGCTAAAAGGCGTTTTTCTGATAGCAAAAACCAGTCCCTATCAGACCATAACCAATCTACGCAACAAAATGCCTGTCGTTCGAGACAACCTCGCCCTGTTCACCTTGCTCGGAGAACAATTACCAATTAATGCTGGCATACGTCCTGGCAGCGACATCCACCTCAATTACAGTCCTTCGTATACCAGTGCGGCATTATCTATTGTATACGGCACTGATTAATGAGCGTGGACTCAAAATACTGTCACCCGAAAAAATAAAAAATCTACGCATTTTGGCACACACAAAATCATTCCCGAATTTCATGTTCATGAAAAATACACAATTGGGAACGAATGAGATTACCCGATTACGTAATGCACTATTAAATTTTAGAAATGACGAGAAAAAATAGAGAATTTTTTAAGGACATGAACCATAACCATATAGATCGCATTACGAAGAAAACCTTGGGCTTTTTTGTCCCTTATGTCACCATTCTTCAACAGCACCTGCCACAAGAGTGATCATGAAAAAACGCTACGGAATACACTCTTTACGCTTTAAACTCATCGCTATCTACGTAGTAGTACAGGCAATGTTGCTCACAGGATCGATTGCCAATCGTGTCATTATCGTAAATGATTCTCTGACAAAACAGATTGAGGTTCGCATTGATGGGTTAAAACCCCTGTTGAACGCTGCACTGGCACCCCTGGTAGTGCAGCGTGACTATGCTGCACTACAGAATATTCTGAATGAAGCCGTATATGTTCAAGGACTGAAATACATTCAGATAATTGATATCCATTCAAAAGATATGTCGTGGGCCGGAAAAATACCCGACTCTTTTTCAGAGGATCAAGATGTAGATGAAGCACAACAGGATCATATTTATGATCAAGAGCAGCCTCTGACGATGGCCAACCAATTAGTGGGACGGGTACGTTTTGGAATTTCGACTCATGCAATAGAGCAAGCCAACATAAAAGCCCTGAAACAAGGCGCCATCTTTTCACTGATGATCATTGTCATCACAGTTATCCTGTTGATTATAGCCAGTGGATTCCTCACACGTCATTTGCGGTCACTCGCACAGGGCGCTCAAAAAATTGCCGAGGGTGATCTTGATGTCATCATTATTTCTGACGCAAAGGACGAGGTGGGTGACACGGCACGCGCCTTCAATACCATGGTTACTTCCTTGAAAACTGCCCGGGAAGAAATGCGCATACTTAACGAGCAACTGGAGCAACGAGTGATTGAGCGTACCGAACAATTAGTGATGGTCAATAGGGAACTCGAAGCCTTCAGCTACTCTGTCTCGCATGACTTACGTGCGCCATTACGAGGCATTGATGGTTTCAGCCAGGCGCTCCTGGAGGACTATGACAACACGCTCGACGATAGTGGGAAAGCAATGTTGAACCGCGTACGGGCCGCCAGTCAGCGCATGGCACAACTCATTAACGACCTGCTTAATCTATCACGTGTCACACGCCATGAGATGCGCATAGAACCCGTTGATCTGAGCCTGCTGGCTCACAGTATCGCTCATGATCTACAGCACGCCCATCCGGAACGGCAGGCAGTGTTCTCTATCATGGAAGGATTAAGCACGCACGGTGATCCACGACTGCTACGTATCGCGCTTGAAAATCTATTCAATAATGCGTGGAAATTCACGTCAAAATATACACATGCCGACATACAGCTTGGCATGTACCATGATTCAGGAGAAGCTATATTTTTTGTACGTGATAATGGCGCGGGATTCGATATGACTTACGCCGGAAAACTCTTTAGTCCTTTTCAGCGTTTGCATACCGCTACTGAATTTGAAGGTACGGGCATCGGGTTGGCCACTGTGCAGCGCATTATTCACCGACATGGAGGGCGCATCTGGGTACAGGCTGCCATTGGACAGGGGGCCAGTTTTTATTTCACATTACCTTATATGCAATATAACCCAATTGGACAATAACCATGAAGTTCATTTATTGTAACTTTAATCACCATGATGTGACCACCATCACAGTAGCATTATGGACAGAACCACTACACTTTAGCCGAGGGAGATTATATGCCGCTTAAAATTATTCTACTGGTAGAAGATAATCCTGATGATGAGGCATTAACTCTGCGCGCCCTGAAAAAAAACAATATTCGCAACGAAGTTGTGGTTGCTCGTGATGGCGTCGAGGCCCTGGATTTTCTGTTTGCCACTGGAGCTTATGCCGACCGGGATATCAGAATTATGCCGCAGGTTATCCTGCTCGATTTAAAACTACCCAGAGTGGATGGCCTGGAAGTGCTGCGCCGCCTGCGTGCCGATGACCGGACAAAGTGTTTACCGGTGGTGATTCTGACCTCATCAAGTGAAGAGGTAGATATCATAAAAAGCTATCATCTGGGTGCTAACAGCTATGTAAGAAAGCCAGTGGATTTTGAACAATTCATGGAAGCGGTACGCCATTTAGGACTATACTGGCTAATTCTGAACGAAAATCCTTCACTCTTATAGAGATGAGCATGAACCCCTCGTTACGTATTTTAATACTCGAAGATTCAGAAAACGATGCGTTATTGATACTACGCGAATTGCAACGTTGCGGCTATAAGCCAGTATTTGAGCGTGTTGATACCGCTGCCGCCATGAAAACCGCCCTGCACACTCAAGACTGGGATATCGTACTGGCTGATTATTCAATGCCGAGCTTCGATGCTCCCGCTGCACTTAATCTTCTCAAGGAAAGTGGCATTGATTTACCTTTTATCATCATCTCCAGCAGTATCGGTGAAGAAACCGCCGTTGCTATGATGAAAGCTGGCGCACACGATTATTTGATGAAGAACAATCTGGCACGGCTGGCACCCGCTATTGAGCGTGAATTAACGGAAGCTGAAGTACGGCGCAAACGACGCCAGACCGAGGTGATGCTGCGGGAAAGTGAGGAGCGTTACAGAAATCTTTTCGAAAATTCTCATGACATGATCCAGAGTGTGACACCCCATGGACGCTTTCAATTCGTCAATCGCGCCTGGCTTGAAACGATGGGATACACCCTGGATGAAGTAAAATCACTGACTCTTTTTGATATTCTTCATCCTGATATGGTGTCGAATTATATAACGGTATTTAATGAGACCATCCAGGGGAAGCTGAGAAGCGGCAACCTGGAAACGATCTTCATCACCAAAAATGGCCAGCATATCGATGCCGAAGGCAATATCAGCGGCCATTACACAAACGGCATACCCATTGCGTCCCAGGGTGTTTTTCGCAACATTACCCAACGCAAGGCATACACTGCCGCCCTGGCGTATCAAGCGACACATGACGTACTTACCGGCCTTCCCAATCGTTTCCAGCTCAGCAAGGAATTGGATAAGGTTGTCGAGGAAACCCGCCTGTCCAGCAAACGAATGGCATTCATGCTGATCGACCTGGATCGTTTCAAGGAAATCAATGATGCCCTGGGGCATCAGGCCGGTGATATTCTTTTAAAACAGATCGCACCACGATTACATAATATGCTGGATATTACCGCAAGCGTGGCGCGTTTGGGTGGCGACGAATTTGGTCTGTTGTTACCTCATGTAAACAGCATGGATGAGGTGGTTCATACCGCAAAAAAAATATTGGAGGTTATTGGTCAACCCTTCGACCTGGAAGGGCTGAAAATACAGATTGGCGCCAGCATAGGTATTGCCTTATATCCTGATCACAGCGATGACCCGCACTCCATGATGCGATGTGCGGATATCGCCATGTACCTGGCCAAGAAAAACGGCGGGGGATACAGCATCTATAACCCCACACTTGATATCTACAGTCCACGTCGGCTGTCCCTCATTACCAGCCTCAGATCTGCCATCGATACAAATCAGCTGGTACTGCATTATCAACCGAAACAACATATTCACACCGCAAACATAACGGGGCTGGAAGCGTTGATCCGCTGGCAGCATCCACAGCACGGCCTGGTTGCACCTAATGAATTTATTCCTTTGGCTGAGGTTAGCGATCTCGTCATGCCGCTCGCCCACTGGGTCATCAACACTGCATTGAAGCAACTGAAAGCATGGCAGGACATGGGAATAGAGACCAAAATCGCTGTAAACATTTCCGCACGCAATTTGCAGGATAATAATTTACCAGACAAGATCGCATCTCTGTTGAAAAAACATCACATTAGCCCCGATCGTCTTGAACTGGAAATTACCGAAAGCGCGATTATCGTTGACCCATTACGCGCACTGGAAACCCTGTGCCGCATTCATGAGCTGGGCGTATCCCTTTCCATTGACGACTTTGGCACGGGCTACACTTCTCTGTCACACCTGCGGAAGTTACCCATTAAAACCCTTAAAATCGACTTTTCCTTCATCAATAACATGCCAAAAAGCAAGGATGATGCCGCACTCGTACAATCCATCATTCATCTGGGGCACAACCTGGGCCTGGATGTTATCGCCGAAGGCGTCGAGAATCAGATCATCCTGGACATGCTTGACAACTTTGATTGCGATATTGCACAAGGTCATTTTATCTGCTCACCCATGGTTGGCGGACACATGACTGAGTGGCTCAAGACACGGGCTATTTCATCAAGCCCCTATATAATGACCTGACCATGGGAACACACAAACTCACCTCACCCATTCATGAGCAATATCGCACGGATTCGCTTTATCGCTAATGGCTGTTAAAATATCCGTCCTCTCGGGAAAACTCCGATCTCACTGACAAAAGATACATTACCGTTAAACCGATGCCATGCATCCGTTATTTAGACATCATCAACATGGATTCTTTAAATATGGAAAAGATTGATCACCTGCTTGAGATAATGACGCGCTTGCGCGACCCACAGCAGGGTTGCCCATGGAATCGTGAACAAACACACGCCAGCCTGATACCCCATACCCTTGAAGAAGCCTATGAAGTGGCGGATGCCGTTGCTCGCAACAACACCCATGACCTGCGTGATGAACTCGGTGACCTGTTGTTTCAGATTGTATTTTACGCACAAATAGCACACGAGGCAGGCCAGTTCAATTTTAATGACATTGTGGCTGCCATTACCCATAAACTGGTTCGGCGCCATCCTCATGTATTTGGTGACGCACTCATTGAATCAGCCAGCGCTCAAAGCAAGGCGTGGGAACAGCTTAAAATGGCCGAGCTCACCGCCGCCGCACATCGCCCTATCAGCCTGCTCGACAATATCAGCATGGCCCTGCCTGCCGCGACCCGCGCCACAAAATTACAGAATCGCGCTGCACTCGCCGGTTTTGACTGGCCACACATCAATCATGTCATGGACAAGCTCGAAGAAGAGGCGCAGGAAATCCATGCTGAAATTGCCCAGGGCGCCCAACCAGAACGTATGGAAGATGAAATCGGTGATTTATTATTTGTAGGCGTCAATCTGGCTCGCCACGCCAAGGTCGACCCGGAAGCGGCGCTACGCCGTGCCAATGCCAAGTTTGAACGCCGCTTCCGGCGCATTGAGACCCTGCTCGCTGAACAAGACCGTACACCGTATGAATCCACACTGGAAGAAATGGATGCCTTGTGGGATCGCGCCAAACAGGAAGAGAAAAATGGAGTGCTTTCATGACATCGACACCGCTGTGCTGGAAATGCGGCACATCTCTGGAGGCCCAACCACTTCCCTTAAGCCGA
Source organism: Gammaproteobacteria bacterium (assembly GCA_023266055.1). GTDB lineage: Bacteria > Pseudomonadota > Gammaproteobacteria > Ga007554. Next base: position 21,211 of record JAHFRW010000042.1, read on the forward strand.
CGTGCCGATTGCCCGGCCTGCCACACCGAGCTGCATGTGTGCCGAATGTGCGAATTTTACGACCCACGTACCCGCAGGCACTGCCGGGAGCCTGTGGCGGAAGACGTCAAGGACACAACGCGTGCAAATTTTTGCGGCTACTTCCGCATCCAGCCCAACGCCTATCAGGCACCTGACAGCATGGCGCGACACACCACACATGTGCAACTTGACGCATTGTTTGGACAGCATCCCACCACACCGGAAACCCGTAGCGACGCTGAAGTCGCCAGAGAACAACTGGAAAAGTTATTTGGCGGGGATGACAAACAGAAAAAATGAAAACAGCGGAATGATGGGGTGAGTGGTGCCCAGAGACGGAATCGAACCGCCGACACGGGGATTTTCAATCCCCTGCTCTACCGACTGAGCTATCTGGGCGAATCTATTCACAGCATCAATATACTACCGTTGTTCGGCACTAATGGGGTAACCAAACCAAGCAGAACGCGTATTAGACCTAAGAGCGAGGATAAGGTCAAGGTGCAAAGCCCATTTTTATGTATTTAACCGGCGCGTCATCCAGTACAATAACCCCATCAGAGCTGAAGTTCTGCCGAAACCGTGCCCCGTGCCACAACGGTATAACCTTTATTTTATATTTATATTTCAAAATGTTACTTTCCTGATTATTCACCCACACTCGCGAATACGGCTTGTCTAATGGTGCTGTCCCTGAAAAAAATTCATCTGTTCGTGTTTTTTTACTGCCTGCTCATGGGGAGCGGAATCGCCATGGCCGCGCCCCTGTCAAACGCCGTGGACATTCACCATGAATCACGGACACCCGCCTGCCAGACCTGCCACCAGACCCCTGCCGCTCAACTATTGAGCACGACCAAGGCGCCAGGCTGTGTGAGCTGCCACGTCGCCATCACCCCCACCAAAAACAGTATCGCAGCGCCACAGGGCCAGACAACGTCTCCAGCGGCCTCTTCCATAATACTTGCTGCTGCCGAAGAACAGCCCGCAAAAGCGGGCACGCCCCGCCCACTGGCCATACCCCAGTACTACGACACCCCCCGCATTGGCGCTCAACCCAATGAAATGGTGCGTGTACCTGCCGGAAAATTCATGATGGGCACGGATACCCGAATGTCAGATGAAGGCCCGCAGCACACCGTATATTTACCGACGTACTGGATTGACAAATACGAAGTCACTAACCTGCAATATCAGCAATTCATCGACGCCGCCGGAAAACGTGCTCCCGACCACTTCACAAACCGCACCTTCCCCGCAGGCAAGGCAGACCACCCCGTCACCTTCGTCTCATGGCATGACGCCAACGCCTACTGTAGCTGGGCGGGTAAACGTCTACCCACCGACAAAGAATGGGAAAAAGCGGCACGCGGCACCGATGGCCGCATGTTTCCGTGGGGCGATGAATTTGACATCAACCAGGTAAACACCCCCGTACGCTGGGAACGGCTCAAGGAAAAAGGAGATACCACACCGGCGGGCGCGTTTCCCGGTGGCGCCAGCCCGTACGGCGTACTGGACATGTCGGGTAACGTATGGGAATGGACCAGCTCATGGTACACGGCCTATCTCGGCAACAAAAAAACCAGCGAAAATTACGGTGAAATCTATAAAACACTAAAAGGGGGATCATGGTGGGACTGCTCTTTTTACAAATGCGGCATCTCCGCCCCCGTATTTAATCGTGCCTTCTTCAACAGCAAAGTAAAAAACGCCAGCTTCGGCTTCAGGTGCGCCAAAGATGATAAATAGACAACTAGCCGTATCCATATTACCCATCGTCATGCTCATGGGCTGTGGCCAACAGGAAAATCCGCCCCCCCCAGACATGCAAGCGCCCGCAAAGACCGGAAGCCAGCCGCCGCTGCCACGTGCGGATTCGCCAGCATCAGGAATAGCACCTGCCGTAAAAATGGGCGGAGACATGACACTGATCCCTGCCGGTGAATTTATGATGGGCAGCAATAAAACCGACGATGCCGGCCTGCAAAAAGAGTACGGCTTTGTGAACCCCCTGTATGTTGATGAACACCCACCGCATAAAATCATCCTGCCAGCATTCATGATGGACAAATACGAAATCACCAATGCGCAGTACAAGACCTTTATCCAGCAAACCAAAGCACCTGAGCCCCCCGCCTGGATACAAAATGGCTACAACGTACGTGCTGAAAAATTACGGGGCGCCACTCTGGAAAATCTGCGCTGGGTTGCGCGCGACTATTTCAGGATCGACAAAGATCCCGGCATCATGACCCGCGAAACGCTACTGACCGAACTGGAAAAAATCCAGGCACTGCGCGACACCCTGCCCGTGACAGGCGTCACCTGGGACGATGCCTACAGCTATTGCAAGTGGGTGGGTAAACGCCTGCCCACCGAAGCCGAATGGGAAAAGGCCGCGCGTGGCCCGCAGGGACATGAATATCCCTGGGGCGCACAATGGGATGCAAAAAAAGCCAACACGGGCGTAGCCAACCTGGAGAGTGGCGCCAGCAATGAAGCGACGGCACCCATCGGCTCATACCCTAACGACATCTCGGACTACGGTGCATATGACATGGCGGGCAACGTATCGGAATGGGTCGCTGACTGGTATCAACCGTACCCCGGCGCCACATACAAGCACCAAGCCTTTGGCGAAATACATAAGGTAATACGCGGCGGCGGCGCAGGCGATGGTCACTACGCTCTCAGCTCGTTCTACCGCACCGCACGTCGTGCCCATGCCGAACCTTCAACCATCAGCACTGACGTGGGCTTTCGCTGTGCACAATCCATATCTGCAAACTGACCACCCTCACAAACATCAGGCACGACGCCTGACATTTGACGCCAGCGGGAATCGAACGAATATAAATGGACTTCCCACATCGCAAAG
>JAHFRW010000043.1 GCA_023266055.1 Gammaproteobacteria bacterium
CGCCATCGCCCATCAGCTAAATACACGGCCGCGTAAGCGCCACAATTACAAAACACCCGAGGAATTGTTTTATGCAAACTAATGTCTATTGTCGCACTTTAAACTTGATACTAAGGTTCCAAACAGTGTGCCAGTATTGGATTTGGTTCATATCACTTTGCATGGCCCCCTAATGAGACTACTGATTGTCGAAGATGAAAGCAAAATCGGCGAGTATCTCCAGCAAGGTCTGGGGGAGGCCGGCTTCGTGGTTGACCTCGCCCGCAATGGTCTGGACGGGCAACATCTGGCCATGACGGGACACTATGACCTGCTCATACTGGATGTCATGCTGCCTGATATTGATGGTTGGCGGGTTCTGAAATCGTTACGTGACGCTGGTAACCAGGTTCCCGTCCTGTTTCTCACGGCGCGCGATAACGTGGACGACCGTGTCAAAGGACTGGAGCTTGGCGCGGATGATTATATGGTTAAACCTTTTGCGTTTGCCGAATTACTGGCACGGGTACGCACTTTGCTGCGGCGTGGCACGATCCCTTCCACTGACACTATACTCAAGATCGCTGATCTTGAGCTTGACCTGGCGCGCCGCCGTGTCAGCCGTACCGGACAACGCATTCATCTTACCGTCAAGGAATTCGCCCTGCTGGAACTGCTGATGCGCCGTCAGGGTGAAGTGCTACCCCGCTCCCTGATTACCTCACAGGTATGGGATATGAATTTCGACAGCGATACCAATGTTATCGACGTTGCCATTCGTCGCCTGCGAGCGAAAATTGACGATGGCTTCGAACCCAAACTGATTCACACCGTACGTGGCATGGGCTATATGCTGGATGCCTCTGGCGAGGCCTGAATAACCGATGCGGCAGCCTCCATCACTGGCATTACGCGTGACATTGCTCTTTGGCATTGCCGCAGCGATTGTATTTCCAATATTCGGCTGGGTCATCGACCGCTCCATAAGCAATCATTTTACTGATGAGGATGCCGCCGAACTAAAAATTATCACCTCCGCCGCACAGCAAGTACTCTCGGTGACCCGTCACGAAGATCCACCCACAATGCTGGAACAGCAGCTTAATGGCATCCTTACCCGATATCACAGCGCATCGCTGTTTATTGTCACACAAGATGGTCGTTCCCTCTTTGCCAGTCCCGGCCTTGATCTTTCCGCACTGACCCGCACCACGGTCTCTCGCCATAATTCGATATCGCAGTGGCACGACGCAGGCCACACCTATCGTGTACTCAGTCAACACTTCAATCGTGACGATGGCCCGCCATATACTGTTATTGCAACCATGCTCATCGATCATCATATTCAATTTCTTGAAGCCTTTCGCCAGACCTTGTGGCTCATTACCATAATCGCCATCGCGCTCATGAGCCTGTTGGGCTGGATCGCCGTACGGCAGGGACATACGCCGTTGCATCGTATCGTCGCCCAGATCCGCCAGACCAGTGCAAATGAATTAAATGCTCGATTATCTCCCGAGACAATGCCCAGAGAACTTACCGATCTTGCCGTGTCCTTTAACGAAATGCTCAACCGTCTGGAGGAATCCTTTGCCCGACTCTCGAATTTTTCGGCTGATATTGCGCACGAATTGCGTACACCCGTTGCCAATCTGATGACTCAAACCCAGGTTGCGCTCTCCCAACCTCGAAGTCTCGATGAATATCGTGAAACACTCTACTCCAGCATTGAAGAATATGAACGCATGGCACAGATGATCGGTGACATGCTATTTCTGGCACAGGCAGATAATGGCCTGTACACACTGAATGAAACCACGGTTGATTTAAACAAGGAAGTACAATCACTGCTCGAATATTATGAACTCTGGGCGGATGAACACCGTGTAGCCCTTATGCTAGAACAACAGGGAGATACAACTGTTTCGGGTGATCGATTGATGCTGCGACGTGCGTTGAGCAATCTCCTTACCAATGCGATTCATCACACGCCCATCAACCAAACCGTGCGCATAAAACTTGAATCCAGTTCTCACAATGAGATCGGTATTGTGGTCAGCAATCCCGGCCCTCCTATCCCTGCCGAACATTTGCCAAGATTATTCGACCGATTTTACCGTGTCGACCCCTCAAGACAGCGTAGTGGCGAAGGTGCCGGTTTGGGCCTGGCGATTGTTAAATCCATTGTGGAGGTGCACGGTGGTAGTATTGAAGTCACGTCCACGCGTGAAAACACCCAGTTTCGAATGACCCTGCATCGACGGCGTACCCCCAATAATTAGAACCTTTCAAATGCACAACAAACCGGGCGGACCATGCAAATAAAGTGATGTAACGGAACTCTCCCCGATTAATGTTCCATCAATTTGTTTATAACATACGACGACTTGTTATGTACGGCAAAGCGACCCACAATCGTGGCGCTGGCCTCGTTAAGACCTGCCAACTCTACTTCCACGCCTTCACGACGGAATCGGAGCACTACCTTGTCAAGAGCACCTACTGAAGTAATATCCCAAAAATGGGCATTCGTGAGATCTATCACTACCTTGCCAATACCTTCCTTGAAGTCAAACGACTCAATCAGTTTATCCGCCGAAGCGAAGAACACCTGCCCCACTACATGGTAAGTACGCATGGTACCATTTTCATTAATCACCGAAGTCACACATTTGAAACGGGCAACCTTGCTGGCGAAATTCACCGCCGCCAGCAGCACACCCGCAAACACACCATAAGCCAGATTATGCGTGGCGACCACCACCACCACCGTGACAATCATTACCATGCTGGTACTTTTTGGATGCTGCTTCAAATTGCGTAACGATTCCCAGCTAAACGTACTAATGGATACCATAATCATCACTGCCACCAGCGCAGCCATCGGGATTTTCGCTACCCACTCCCCGAGAAAAACGACCATCAACAGCAGAAAAATGCCTGCTGTCAGCGTTGAGAGTCGGCCACGACCACCGGATTTTACGTTAATCACCGACTGACCGATCATGGCGCAACCTGCCATTCCACCCATCAGGCCTGATCCGATGTTGGCAATCCCCTGCCCCTTGCATTCACGGTTTTTGTCGCTGACGGTGTCCGTCAGATCATCGATAATAGTGGCCGTCATCAATGATTCCAGTAATCCCACTACAGCCAGTGACAGCGAATATGGCAAAATGATCCACAAGGTTGCCAGATTCAACGGCACGTCGGGCCAGAGGAAGATCGGCAGCGTATCCGGTAACTTACCCATGTCACCCACAGTGCGGATATCCAAACTCAGGATCATCGTAATGGCCGTCAGCACTACAATCGTCACCAGTGGCGAGGGAATTGTTTTGGTAATGTATGGAAAAAGGTAGATGATCGCCAACCCCCCTGCCGTCATGGCATAGACGTGCCAACTAACATTGGTCAATTCCGGCAATTGAGCCATGAAAATGAGTATTGCCAGGGCATTAATGAAACCGGTAACGACTGACCGCGAGACAAAGCGCATCAAACTGCCAAGTTTAATATATCCGGCAATGATCTGTAGCACTCCCGTCAGCAACGACCAGCGTGACCATCAACAACGCCATGGCGCCGGTAGCCGCAGAGATCATGCCTGGCCGTCCCCCCACAAAAGCGATGACAGCCGCGATACAGAAAGAGGCGTATAAACCTACCTTGGGATCTACCCCAGCAATGATGGAAAAGGCAATCGCTTCAGGTATCAGCGCCAGGGCGACCACGAGCCCGGCAAGCAGGTCTCCACGAATATTACCGAACCAATCCTGGCGCGTTGAAGAAAGCAGCATATGGACTATAATCCTTAAAATAGAGATACCGCTAAAGATACGGCCTTCCTGTTATGGCAGGAGGGCGCATTATAGCCCAGGAAAAAAGATGAATATCCTTGCGGGGAAAGGGTGCAGATTAGAATGAAATAATTCGCATGATCATCAATGGTAATCTGTGTAAAATAGCCACTATTCTACTAAAAAAACAGCCATTGATCAAATTACCTCAAACTTCAGCGAATGACCAAGCGTTTAATGTACCCGTGGAACCCGCAATTCGTATCTGCTTCGCGGATGTTTGACCCTTTAACATCGCTGGCAGAAAAACTGGGGGGCTTTAAAGGTAGCTGGCCCAGCCTGGAAGCATGTCAGGCACTGTTGTCCGAGCACGGTGAGCCGATTCTGACGCAAAATGGCACGCCTGTAAAAATTGTGGCGCAAGGCCCACACCCAGTCGGCCTTGAAGAACAGTATGCAACAAGAATTTATTTAACGGGTGAAATACAAACCCGCACTGAAAACTGGCATGATTTTTTTCAACTGTTAACCTGGTTGATTTTTCCAAAAACCAAGGCGACTATCAATGCTGTGCACCATCATGCTGCCAAGGCACGTTACAGTGATGAATTGGACAATGAACACCGATCACCCATCGAAAACATGTTGTCACTGTTTGATGAGGGTGGTGCGATTATTACATGCTCTGATGAGTCGCTGTTACACATGATTCGTGGCTTTGACTGGAAAAATCTATTTTGGTGGCATCGTGAAATGCTCTCCTCGGCAATGAATTGCACCATCTTTGGTCATGCACTTTATGAAAAAGCATTAACGCCCTATATTGGCATGACGGCAAACTGTGTATTGCTGCCGGTCGACACGGCATTTTTTATCAAAACCCTGCCTGAGAAAATCAAATGGATTGATGAGCGATTGGCAATGCTTCTCCTTAACGACCCAGGCTACCGAACCCCACAGGCACTGTCACCCTTTCCAATACTCGGGATGCCTGGCTGGGATCCACTCAATAAGCATGAACACTATTATGATAATACCGCCTATTTTCGACCAGGGCGCACCAGAAACCGTCCCATAGATCCTGTTTAATATCACAGGATCCCTACGCACCAAAAGCAACTCCCTCCAAGCAAAGCAAACGTATCAGGCTTTTATAACCTACCACCATTAACCAAGGCACGTTTTTCTGAAGCCTTCAATCGCTTGATTTCCAGTTCCTTGCGTAAGGCCGCGCCACGATTTTCCGCTATCTCCTGGTAAACCAGCGTCACGGGGCCACGTGCACGCGTGTATTTTGCACCCAGACCTGCGTTATGCTGTATCAGTCGTGCCTCTATATCTTTCGCAATACCCGTATACAAACTATTATCAGCACATTGCACAACATATACGTACCAGACATCCATTGCTTACACAGTCCCTGATTTTGAATTTAATAAAGATATACCGCCCCACCGCCCGCTGCATTGTTATTATTTTGATGGTTATTAATGCCCGTAGCAATACTGTCTTCACCCGTGGCCGCGACTGCCAGGGTATGCCCATCACTGCTCAGGGCAAGCGCCATACCAAATTCATCAAATGCCTCTGTGTTGGATGCCTTGATGTAAGCCTGCTGTAACCAGGCACCACCATTTCGGGCATAAAGATATACCGCTCCGCTATCGAGAGCGGTATTGTCATCCGGTACCCTATTGATGCCTGTTGCCATACTGTCTTCCAGCCGTGCGCCCACGGCGAGTAATGTACCGTTACAATTTAATGCCACTGTTGCGCCAAAATAATCACCCTTTTGAGAGTTGGATGCCTTGATATAGGCGCGTTGCGACCAATAAATATCACTGCGTGTATACACGTATGCTGCGCCGCTATCCAACGCGGTATTGTCGGCCTTATTACCATTTATCCCAGTCGCAACACTGTCTTCACCAATAGCACCCACGGCGAGTGTATATCCATCGCTGCTCAAAGCAAGCTTGAGGCCAAACTGGTCGCCTTCCTGACTGTTGGATGCCTTGATATAGGCTTGCTGTGACCACAATCCCTTGTTATTGCGTGTATAGAGATAGACTGCCCCACTGTTGGACGCGGTATTATCGGCCTGATTTCCGTTAATTTCAGCGGTGGCACTGTCTTCATTGGCTGCACCGACCGCGAGCAGATCGCCATCTGCACTCAACGCCAATGCAACACCAAATCCATCATCTTCCTGTGTATTTGAAGCCTTGACATAAACCTGTTGTATCCACGTATTCTCACCGCTACGAATATAAACGTAGACAGCCCCACTATTCGTTGCGCTATTGTCATTCTGATTACCATTAATGCCTGTCGCCGCGCTGTCTTCAAGGGATGCACCCACGGCCAGCGTGTGACCATCGCCACTCAGGGCCAATGCTGCACCAAATCCATCATGCGCGTCCGTGTTCGATGCCTTGATATAGGCACGCTGAAACCAGGTGTTGGTGGTGTTACGGGTATAGATGTAGACTGCGCCGCTGTCTGACGCGTTGTGATCAGACTGACTACCCTTTATGCCTGTGGCAGCACTGTCTTCAAGAGGCGCGCCTACAGCCAGCGTGTTGCCATCATCACTCAAGGCAAGTGAAGCACCAAAATGGTCTCCTGCTCCCGTGTTTGATGCTTTGACATAAGTTTGTTGTGACCATCGCCCCTCAGGTGTGCGAACATAAACATATACGGCGCCGCTATAGGCCGCGCTGTTATCCTGTGCGTTACCATTAACATCAATTGCCATGCTGGATTCCCACGGAGCACCGACGGCCAGCGTACTACCGTTGCCACTTAATGCCAGCGCCGTACCAAAGGCATCACTCGCCTGCGTATTGCTGGCCTTGATATAGCCAATGGCCTGGGTGAGATAAGATCCAAGAGAGTACGGACTGGACGCTACGCAACCGGCAGGGTTGCATGCCTGTAAAATATAGGAGGCATTGATACGTTGATATAAGGTAATGTTGTGATGATAACCCGGTGTAAGCAGTTTTTCTGCCAACGGAGCATAACCCGAAATACCATCCTTGTTTTCAAGCAACCGATAGAAGGTAGCCCCATTGACCGCAATCCAGTTGAACTGCACTTGCTTGACATCAAAGGCTACCGAGAGAGAAGGCGCCAGTAATGGCGGTGCAACATGCCCTGGCGAACTGGCGCAACCACTGAACATGCCACATATCAACATGAAATACAGGTAATAACCAGCGTATTTCACCCGAGGTTTTCCCTTGGTAATCGTGCCGTCACGACTTTATCATTATGTTGGTAATATGATATAAATTGCTGATATTCTTGCATGGATTTTGAACGTTTTGAACGTATTGAGCGTAAGTATGTGGGTGTGCACCTGTGATCGCCAGCCACATTATGGCTAATTATTATACATTTTTTCGTGGCTTTATACTACTGGTATTTCAGGGCAAGCCGTCCTGTGTGTACGGGGACGGCATCCATAGCACCTTAACTAGAGGATACAAAATGAAGGGGCATAAAACCGTTTTAATTCTTTGCACCGGCAACTCCTGCCGCAGCCAAATGGCCGAAGCCCTCATTAACCATGAATCAGGGCCACAGATTCGAGCCCTTTCTGCCGGTACCCATCCGGCTGCCCGGGTGGCAGAGGGTGCTGTTGCAGCGTTACAACAGCTGGGCATCAATACCGCAAACTTGTATCCCAAAACGGTGGATGCCGTCATCAATGAGCCCATCGATCTGATCGTCACCGTCTGTGATAACGCCAAAGAGACCTGTCCGGTGTTCCCTAAAAAAATCGTTACTATCCATATGCCATTTTATGATCCGCACGGTGAACCCCTGGAAAGTTTTGTAGCCGTACGTGACCAGATCCGTGCGCAATTGTTACCTGAAATCAAGCGTCGTTTGTCAGTGGAATTGTCGGATCAATAGGCACATCTGTATCAACGCGATGAGCGCCAGGGTCAATTTTTATGGTACCAGCCAGATGAGGCTCGCCATTCTACCCGTTACTTTCTCCCTCCGAAAAGAGTAAAAGCGCCGTGCGTCGGTGAAGGTACACTCACCCCCGCCGTATACGGCGGTCACACCCTGATGTGCCAGACGCTGGCGAGCCAGCAGATAGATGTCCGCCAACCAGCGCCCACCGGGGGTGGGTGTAAAGGCCGCAGCGGCCTGCGGATCATGTGTTATAAATACTTCGCGTACCTCTCCACCCACTTCAAAGGCTTGTGGACCAATGGCTGGCCCCATCCATGCCATCAGGCTTTCTGGTGGGGCTCGCAAGGCCGTCACTGTCGCCTCTATTACACCACTGGCCAACCCGCGCCAGCCCGCATGTGCGGCAGCAACCATGCTGCCCTCCCGGTTACATAACAACACTGGCAGACAATCCGCTGTCAATACAGCACATACTGCGCCTGCCTGACGGGCGTAACTGGCATCAGCGGTACAATCGGGTACCGCGGATGCCGCATCCACGACCTGTGTGCCATGGACCTGGGTCAGCCACACCGGGGGAGACGGCAGGTTCAAACGCTGCTTCAATTGCGCACGATTCGTGGTCACATTTTCCATGACATCACCCACATGCTTGCCGAGGTTAAAACTGGTATAGGGAGCAAGGCTGACACCACCATGACGAGTGGTCGTACACGCCCGCACATTGGCAGGTGCCGGCCAATCGGGAATCATCCAGTCACTATTACTCATGATCTACCTGATCAGCATGCAATGCCTTAATCAAGGTCGACATATCCTCAGGCAAGGGTACTCGCCATTCCATAAATTCACCACTTTCAGGATGCTGCAATGCCAGACGTGCCGCGTGTAACGCCTGACGCCTGAAAGTGCGCAATATTGATATGAGTGATTCACTGCTGTTCGGTGGAATACGCAAACGACCGCCATACACCGGATCACCCAGTAATGGATAGTGAATATGCGCCATATGAACACGAATCTGATGAGTACGGCCTGTTTCCAGATGCACCTTGATATGAGTATGAATACGAAACCGTTCTGCCACACGATAATGGCTGACCGCCGGTTTACCATGGCGTGTCACAGCCATGCGTTTACGGTCTACCGGATGACGGCCTATCGGTGCATCAACGCTGCCACCCGAAGTCATCACCCCCAGGGCGACCGCCTCATATTCGCGCTCGATACTGCGTTCCTGAAGTTGCTGTACCAGATCAGCCTGGGCGATCAGGTTACGCGCCACTACCAGCAGACCACTGGTCTCTTTGTCTATACGATGTACAATTCCAGCGCGTGGTACATGCACCAATTCCGGCGCATGGTGCAGTAACGCATTGAGCATCGTGCCATCATGATTCCCTGCCGCTGGATGCACCACCAGCCCGGCTGGTTTATTAACAACCAGTAAATGCTCATCTTCGTAAACAATATCCAGCGGTATGGGCTGCGGCAGGGAAGCCACCTCCTCCGTCAGCGTGGCAACCAACTCTACCTGTTCACCACCCAGCACTTTGTCTTTGGCACGCCACTGGCGAGCATCCACCGTCACCTGACCACTGCGTATCCACTGTTGCAGGCGTGCCCGCGAATAACCGGAAAACATTTCGACCAGCGCCTGATCCAGCCGCATACCGGCCAGAGTATCGGGAACACGTAAAGATAAATGTTCTGTATTGGTCATGCGGCTTGAGTGGTATTATAATAGGATACGAAAATCACACCTGATTCCTTTGAAAATTTAAGAGAACTATTTTACCACGATGCGTTTAGCTAACTTGCTGTTTATTGCCTTCATGCTGTTTGGTAGTGCCGGCTGCACAACCTCACCATCAAAAATAACCGAAGAAAAACAGCAGGATACAATAAAAAAATCCGAAAGTGAGGATCTGCGACTCTATAATGATGCCAAAGCTGCCCTGCTGGCCGGGAATTATCCATTGGGAGCGGAACAGCTTGGTATCCTTGCGCTTCGCTATCCCTTTGCCAATCACACCCAGCAAGCACTGCTGGAAACGGCAGAAGACAGCGTGAAACGTGGTCAGGCTACCACCGCGCTTGCGGCAGCTGAAGATTTCATCAAAAAAAATCCCAATCACCCCAATGTAGACTACGCCTACTACCATCGTGGCCTGATAGCCTTTTATGACAGCATACCTGCGCTTAAAGCGGTTAACCCGGCCACCGCCACACCCCAGGCATCTGCACCCGTGCGGCGCGCCTTCCAGCATCTGGCGGAATTACTGCGGCGCACCCCCAGCAGTAAATTTGCAGCGGATACCACGCAACGCATGCTGCATATACGTAACACCCTGGCACAACACGAAGTCAATATTACCCAACATTATCTCACCCAGGGGGATTATCCCCGTGCGGCTGCCCGTGCCAGATATGTGGTCGAAAATTATCAGCAATCTCCTGCTGCAACAGAAGCACTGGCAATACTGACCCAGGCTACTGCCAGAATCAAGGCCAAAGCCGCCGAGCCACCCCCTGCCGTTGCAGCAGAAGCACCTCAAGATGGAACCACTAAAAGCTGGCTATTGTCACAGAATCCTGAATATTACACTTTGCAGTTATTCAGCACCGAAAATGAGAAGTTCATAAAAAAACATATTGCCCAAAATGACTTATCAGACAAAGCCGATTATTTTCGCACCAATAGCTCTACTTATGCGGTCGTCTACGGTGCTTATCCTACCAAAGACGCCGCCGAACAAGCCATCAAGCAACTTCCAAGACAGCTCATTGCAGGTAAACCGTGGATACGCAGCTTTAAATCCATCCACGCGATACTCAAGCAGTAGTATGATAGGCTGCCCATTCTTGAATCCCTTAACAGGAAAAACCTAGACCTTATGAATCTGCGTCAGATTTCACTGTTTTTGATCCTTACTCTATTGCTCGGTGCCTGTGCATCGCTGGATGAGCAAAATGATGAAACCAAAAACTGGCCCGCCAGCCGTCTATACGAACGTGCCAAGGAAAAACTCAACAATAGCGATTACGAAAAAGCCATTAAAGACCTCGAAGATCTGGTATCACGCTATCCTTTTGGACCCTATGCGCAACAGGCACAACTGGATATCGCCTATGCCTATTATAAATATGACGAAGCAGATTCTGCTGTAGCCGCCGCGGATCATTTCATCAAACTTTACCCTCGTCATCCCAACGTTGATTACGCCTACTACGTAAAAGGACTGGCCGGATTTAATCGAAGCATTGGTACATTGGAACGCAAACTGGGACAGGAAGCTTCTGAGCGCGATCCACGTGCGGCACGTGAATCATTGCAGCATTTTTCACAACTGGTCAAGCTGTTTCCTGACAGCAAATATGCGCAGGACGCTGCCCAGCGAATTTTATATCTGTACAATAATCTGGCCAGCTATGAAATGCACGTAGCGCATTACTACATGAAACGCGGCGCTTATCTGGCGGCTGCCAATCGTGCCAAATATGTGATTGAGAACTACCCCACCACGCCTGCCACCCCCGATGCGTTGGGGATCATGGCCAAGGCCTATAAGCTGCTGGGCATGAATGACCTCTCAAACGATGCATTGCGTGTGCTGGAATTGAACTATCCACAAGATCCAATGCTCACAGACGTGAAAAACTTGAAGGTCAAAAACTAATTCAGGCTAAAAGGGGGCTGCTTATGTGGGATTTTTTTGGAACGGTGCGTCATCGCCATTCAGTGCGCAAATATCAGACTGATATTACTGTGGAGCGCGAAAAACTTCATGCCATACTTGAAATGGCGTGTGCTGCGCCCTCCGCTGGTGATTTGCAGGCCTACCAGATTATCGTCGTTAGCACGCCGGCGGAACGTGAGGGTTTACGCAAAGCCGCAGGTGGGCAAGCGTTTCTGTCAGAAGCACCCGTCTGCCTGGTATTTTGTGCTGACCCTGATGTTTCGGCCAAACAATATGGTGAACGTGGTCATGCCCTATATGCCATTCAGGATGCCACTATCGCTGCCGCCTATGCACAACTTGCCGTTGTTGCCGCTGGCATGGGCTCCACATGGGTAGGTGCGTTTGATGAAACCACCGTAAAAGAACTGCTAAATATTGCCACACACCAACGGCCCGTCGCATTGCTGAGCATAGGCTACCCCGCTGAAGTACCGGAACCCACTTCGCGTCGGCACCTCAATGAAATAGTACAATTTCGGTAAACCTGTTATTTCGGATTTACCTCTGTTCATTCTGCACCAGAAATGGTGCGAACAGATACCGAATCTCATCCAGCGAATCAGCAATGGTATAAGGCAATGCCTTGGCAAAACTGTCCAACAGAATAACCGCATTAACAGCAGCATCTCTGTTGCTGGCGGCGCGCAAACGTGCTGCCAGCGCAATATTAACAATTTGAAGATTACGATAGATTTTTGCCAGACCTTCCAGGTCGGGATCTGCATCACCCCCCTGCTTACACATGAAATATTGTGCCAGCAAATACATGGAGCTAGCGCGATAAATAGTTTCTGCTTCACTTGAAAATGGCAAATGAAAACGCGCCATTGGTTTGAAAAACCCCGTGTGCGGACAACCACTGGTAGCAACAATCAAACCCAGCAATGAACTAATACCCACTTGAGCACTGGTATCCTTGATAATGGTGCGATCGGGCGTGGTAACTTCCAGACGCAACTGCTCGTAAGACATCAGACTACCACACCCTTCCATTAACTTGATGATATTGAGCGCTACCGGACAATAAGGCGATGTCGATGCCTGTAATGGGCAATTGGAACATTGGTGAAATTCCAGTGTGGCCCAGTCAGGGGAGGCCTCTGTAGAACCAACAACCTGATTCAAAGTGTGGGGGTCCAGTTGCACCTCAAAATCTAGGTAACTTTCATCTTTCATCAAGAACCGGTATCGAATATTCAGAGTTTTATCATCCACGGCATACATATTTTTATGCTTCCTCTATCTCGTAATACTTGCCGCATACTCAAGCATCATCCTCACCCAACATGATGGAGCCATCCTCTGCCCAGTTCACCTTGATCAACTCAGGATATTCGGATTCCAGTTTCTGCAGGGCGGTCCGTTGCAAATCAAGTTCCGCTCTCTGGGAACGCACTGTATCTGCAAGTCGACGATTTTCAATCAGAACATCGCGATATTCCAGTGCCTGGCGCGTGCACATTATAAAATCAGGGTCATACCATGGCTTACTGATAAAACGAAACACTTCAGCCTCATTAACTGCGCCTATTAATCCCTCCAGGTCAGCGTGACCACTGAGAATAAGGCGCATGGTATCGGGTTGCAAGCGTTTCATTTCCTTCAGAAAACGGATACCATCCATATCAGGCATACGATAATCCGATATCACCAGATCAAAATTAGCCGTTTGCGCCCGACGCAATGCCTCACCTGGATTGGAAAATATTTCTGCTTCAAAACCATTGGCCACCAGCATGCGGCGCAACGCATTCAACACATTTATTTCATCATCAACTATCATTATTCGGTGCATAATAAACCGCTCACTTTGTTGAAACGTGAATTATCAAATCCTTCCCCATATGTTGCTCAACTCCTTAAATCGCTCGTGATGATGTTTAATCAATTTTTCTGCATCCTAAATGGGTTAGAGAGAGCAATTTTTCTGCGTCTTTTGTCATACCTATGTTCTGGGGCAACACACCTACTTTCCTGAATAACCGCCGCAGTGTCGACAGAATATTTCCCAGCTTGTATAAATTATGCTGTATTTTCACATTGTTCAACATGATTATGATTGTGACGAACAGGCAGCCAGATCTTGAACTTTGTTCCCTTGCCAATCTCACTGTGAACCTCGCAGCGACCACCATGTTTTTTTATGATCCCATGCGACAAAGATAATCCTAATCCCGTGCCTTCACCGATCGGCTTGGTGGTAAAGAATGGCTCAAATATCCTGCTTAAATTCTCCTGACGAATCCCTTTCCCATCGTCGGAGATTTCTATCCATACCCAATCATCATGAACACCGGTATTTACAATAATGGTTCCGCGATTCTCTATCGCTTGTGCTGCATTAATCAAGAGATTCATAAAAACCTGATTCAACTGTGATGCCAGACACTCCACTGGAGGAATATCTCCGTACTCCTTGATGACAACAGCTTTATATTTTATCTCGCTATGAGCAATGTTCAGAGTACTGTCCAACCCTTTATGAATATCCGAAATCTGCCATTCAACTTCATTTACATGAGAGAAATTCTTAAGATCCTGAATAATCTCTCGTACGTGACGCACTCCCATTAACGACTCATTGATCAATTCATCAATGTCGACCTTCAAAAACTCAACATCAATTTGCATCTTTATTGATTGTATATGGTTCACATTTTCATTATATGCACCAGGATTCTTTTCAGCAGTTTCATAAGCATGAATAACCCTGAAAAGATCCGTGATATATTTTTTCAATGATCCAAGATTGGAACTGACATAACCTACCGGATTATTAATCTCATGCGCCACTCCTGCCGTTAACTGACCAATAGAAGCCATTTTTTCGAATTGCAGCAATTGATCGTGTGCTTCCTGCAATTTTTTCACAAGTAATTTTTTATGCTCTTTTTCATCCTGTAATTCCTGCTCTACTTTCCTGTATTGTGTAATATCCCTCATCGACCCGATAATTTCACACACCTTTCCTTCTGAATCACGCACTAAACAAAGAGTATTGTTCATCCATACATAAGAGCCATTCTTATGGCGAAATCGATATTCATACATCTGTTGCTGGCATGAATACTGATTATTAAAAATTAAATGGGGCAAGGTGCTGAATATTTTTTCAACATCATCTTCATAAATATGATTGAACCAGAAATTAATTTCACTCAATATTTCATGAGGTTTATAACCCAGAATACGCGTTACATTATCACTTACGTAGGTAATTTTGAAATCACAGGCCGGAACACTGGAATAAACAATGGACGATGTGTTGTCAATCAGATATTGAAAGCGTCTACTGACTTCATCACAATTTCCAGGTAATTTTTTATTATCATTGATTCCCGGAGTAGTAGTACCAGCCAATGTCATGCACGCATTGGGCTCGGCCAGATGATCCATACACTTTTCCGTATTTTCTATTCTGGAACACACATTGGAAAACCATTCATTCAGACCATTCACCAATTCAGATAACTCATCATTACCCTGCTCTGGAATATGTATAGCCCCACCCGTAGTAGCGGCTGCACGAACAGCGGATATAATCTGCTCTATGCGTAATGCGTTTGTTTCCATGGCCGTTCCTTACACATCCACTCCAGGTGAGTTAATAAATCGGTAAATATTTAGAGCGCACTCCCATGATATTGCCGTGAAATGGGTGGCTTTTTTACAGAATTATCTTAATAGTACTTTTCGGCATAAAACGGGAAAACTTAACAAAAATGCCTGGAGAGAGCACATAATAACCAGAAATGGCTAATATCCGCCGAGCCTGGATAAAACTTGAAATCGGAGGTTTCATGAAAAGTGACTGGTTTTCAGGCGCGCCTGAGGAAAGGCAAATATTTGGCCTGATTAAGTATCTTAATGGTTTTTATGGATAATAGAACATGGTCAGTGAGCATTCGGCACCCGAAACCATGCCTCATTTTATTGAGGTTTAGGCGGGGTCTTGAACTCAATTTAAAAAATACTATAAATGCAATGCTAAAATCAGCGCATCTTCGCGACCATTTTCTGCAGGATAATAATTTTTGCGCACACCAATCTCGTTAAAGCCCACGGAATGATAAAGCTGAATGGCGGCATGGTTTGAAGGGCGCACTTCCAGCAATAAGGTTTCTATTGCAAGGCGACGTACACTGTCCATCATGTGTGTCAGCATCATACGCCCCAAACCCTCGCCACGTGATTCAGGCTTAACACAGAGATTAAGCACATGCGCATCCCCCCCGCCCAGCATCATAATGCCATAGCCGTGGATTTCATTATCACATTCCATAACCCAGCAATTATAACCCACCCGCATACAGTCACGAAAAATACCCGCCGTCCAGGGAAATGGATATACCTGCAATTCGATAGCCATGACATTGTCAATGTCTGCTTCCGCCATGCCGCGAACTTTATAAGCACCAGCTTTATCCTTGCCATCATCCTCGGGATGGGTCATGGCAAACGGGTTTCTAAAAAAACCTTGTGCGCAAATTGCAGGTCTTCCCATGCCTTGCGCTTTTCCTTGGGTGAGCGCAATAAATACGCGGGATGATAGGTCACAACAACAGGAATACCCGAATCTGCATAACTGAAACGTTTACCACGCAATGTACCCAATGCAGCGTCAGTTTTTAACAGATTATGGGCAGCAACACGGCCCACGACCAGAATAATTGCAGGGCTAATCAAGTCAATTTGACGTTTCAGATAATGTTCGCACGCGGCCGCCTCTTCAGGCGCCGGGTCACGGTTATTCGGTGGGCGGCATTTCAGAATATTGGCGATATACACCGCGTCACGCGACAAACCCATCGCCAGCAACATGGCATTAAGCAGTTGGCCTGCACGTCCTACAAAAGGTTCACCCTGACGATCTTCTTCAGCACCGGGTGCTTCTCCAACAATCATCCACTGTGCATGGTGATCACCCACGCCAAACACCGTCTGCGTACGGCCCTGGTGCAATCCACATGCAGTACAGTGGGCTACCTGAATACGCAGTACGTCTAAACTCTCCTTTTCCAGAGAGGAATCCAAATCCGCAACATCAGCCCCTGTTACCAATGAAGGCATGGTCTCTGACATTACATGAACAACACCGTCTTCCCCCCTGTGTGAAGGGGAGGAAGACGGCATTCTCCGCTCCCACGACTGTATACCCATTGCATCGAGGTATGCCAACCGTTTGTTATCCATAACGCGCCTCTCGCCAGTTACAATTGCGGGTGTGCGCGATGTTCAGGCGCGATGATCTTGTTCAGACCATTGATATACGCCTTGGCAGAGGCAATGACAATATCGGTATCTGCCCCTTGCCCATTGACAATACGCCCATTTTTTTCAACACGCACCGTTACTTCACCCTGTGAATCCGTGCCGCTGGTAATCGCGTTCACCGAATACAGCGTCAACTGTGTACCGCTGGCCACCAGTGATTCAATCGCCCTGAATGCGGCATCCACCGGGCCATCACCTCTGGAGGTTGCTTTTCTTTCTACTCCATCTACCCACAAGGTGATATCTGCCACCGGCATTTCGCCGGTTTCCGAAGACGCTTTCAAGTAAACCAGTCTTATACGTTCATTCTCGGCCGCAAGATTAACATCCGTGACTAATGCCTGAAGATCTTCATCATAAATTTCATGTTTCTTGTCGGCCAATTCCTTGAAGCGTACAAACGCTGCATTCACTTCTTCATCTGATGACAAGGTAATATCCAATTCCTGCAAGCGGGTACGAAATGCGTTACGCCCCGAATGCTTGCCCAACACCATGCGATTCGCGCTCCAACCCACATCTTGCGCGCGCATGATTTCATAGGTTTCTCGGCTCTTCAACACACCGTCCTGATGAATACCTGACTCATGGGCAAAAGCATTGGCACCCACAATCGCCTTGTTTGGCTGTACTGCAAAACCGGTAATACCTGAGACCAAACGGCTGCATGGCACAATCTGCGTGGCATCAATACCTGTTTGACAAGAGAAGATATCCTGGCGCGTGTGCACCGCCATGACGATTTCTTCCAATGCGGCATTACCGGCACGTTCGCCCAGACCATTGATGGTGCATTCCACCTGACGCGCACCATTCAACACCGCCGACAAGGAATTCGCTACCGCCAGGCCTAAATCATTATGACAATGCACTGAAAAAACCACCTTATCTGCATTGGGTATACGTTCACGCAAGGTACGAATCAAACTGCCAAATTGATGTGGCAAGTTATAACCCACGGTATCAGGAATATTGACTGTTTGCGCACCCGCATCAATAACAGCTTCAATAACACGGCACAGAAAATCAATGTCCGAACGCCCGGCATCTTCCGGTGAAAACTCCACGTCATCAACGTATTGACGTGCCCGCTTTACCGCTTTCACTGCCTGCTCTACCACTTGATCAGGTGACATGCGTAATTTCATTTGCATGTGTATGGGTGACGTTGCGATAAACGTGTGAATACGTGCCGCATTGGCACCGTGTAATGCGGCACCGGCACTATCAATATCCTTGTCCAGCGCACGTGCCAACGCACATACACGACTGTCTTTGACGGCTTCTGCCACCGCCTGCACCGACTCAAAATCACCGGGGCTGGCTATCGGAAAACCGGCCTCGATAACATCCACACGCATACGCTCCAGCGCCTTGGCGATGCGTACTTTTTCATCACGCGTCATGGACGCACCCGGGCTCTGTTCGCCATCACGCAACGTGGTGTCGAAAATAATTAACTTATCACTCATGATAGACTCCGTTGTCCTTTGTCAGAGGCAATGGCTGATAATATACGCTGGCCACTGCACATTAATTAATGTCATATTACTTCAATGCAACAGAACGCAGCAATTGATTATGCTGGCTTGCACATGGTATTTACTGGATAGTGTGGCTCCGTCAAGAGCCTAAAGATAACGGTATCTGCCTTACGGCAGCAGACGCAGTCCAAGGGACAGGGAAAATGAAGACAAAGGCAGACACAATGCCGCTGAATGATTCACAGCAAAGGGGGTGAAACACGCTGGTTCGCAAAAGATACACATGAAAATGACTATACCACAGTTTTCTGGGGAATTCAAAAAATTTCAATGTCAAAAAAATATTATATATTTCAATCCATTACCCATGTTTCATGACATATCGGGAGGCGGTATATCATGTGCCTGGCGCTTTTTGTACAGACGATATAACGCTGAGGCCGGACCAGAAAAGGCGTAAATCAGGAATACCATGAACAATATCTGCGGCGGGCTTAAAGAGATCACTACAAATACCACCATTACCAGCACAATGGCAATAAAGGGTACCTTGTTTTTCAGGTCAAGGTCTTTGAAGCTCAAGTAGTGAATATTGCTGACCATAAGTATACCGGCAGCAACGGTGGCAATAAATGCGGCAATGGCAAGCTCTTTGCCATTCAACCCATAGTCATCACACATCCACACCAACCCCGCCACCAGACCGGCGGCAGCAGGACTGGCAAGCCCCTGGAAGTACCGTTTGTCGACACTGCCAATGCGGGTGTTGAAACGCGCCAGGCGCAGTGCCGCCGCCGCTGCGTAAACAAACGCGGCAAGCCAGCCGATTTTACCCAATGTGGAGAGTGACCAGACATACACGACCAACGCCGGTGCCAAACCAAACGAAACCATGTCCGCCAGGCTGTCATATTCTTTGCCAAAATCGCTTTGGGTGTTGGTAAGACGTGCCACACGACCATCAAGACCATCCATGATCATGGCAATGAACACGGCAATGGCTGCCGGTTCAAAACGCCCTCCCATCGCCGCAACAATTGCGTAAAAACCAGCAAACAATCCCGCTGTGGTAAACAGGTTGGGCAGCAAATAAATACCCTTGCTGCGTTTGACGGCATTGGTGTCACCGGTGTCGTGTGTTTCTTCTTCCATTACAAGTGTTCTTCCGTTATTTGTATGGAGTGTTAACGATCTGTTTCCCCCGCACACAAAGAATACCTTGCGTACGGGGAAAACAGCAGGAAAGAAGAGGAACCGGAAAATCAGTTTTTGGTTTGATCGACCACTTTATTAGCTTTGATCCAGGGCATCATGTCACGTAATTTTGCACCCACCGTTTCGATCTGGTGTTCACGGCCAATGCGGCGCTTGGCTTTGAGGGTGGCGGCACCGGCCTGATTTTCCAGGATGAATTCACGGGCAAATTCACCATTTTGAATTTCGGCAAGAATGCGCTTCATCTCGGCCTTGGTTTGGTCTGTAACAATGCGCGGACCACGGGTAAAGTCGCCATACTCAGCGGTGTTGGAGATTGAGTAACGCATGTTGGCGATGCCGCCTTCATACATCAGATCAACAATTAATTTCAGTTCGTGCAAGCATTCAAAATAGGCCATTTCAGGCGCATAACCGGCCTCCACCAGCGTTTCAAAACCCGCTTGCACCAATGCGGTGGTACCACCACATAATACCGCCTGTTCACCGAACAAATCGGTTTCGGTTTCTTCACGGAAGTTGGTTTCGATAATGCCGGCACGACCACCACCATTGGCGCTGGCATAGGACAATGCCAGTTCTTTAGCCTTGCCGGAAGCATCCCGATGAATCGCTATCAGGCTGGGCACACCACCGCCCTGAGTATAAGTAGAACGCACCATATGGCCGGGGCCTTTGGGGGCGATCATGATAACGTCAAGATCAGCACGGGGTTCAATCTGGCCAAAATGAATGTTAAAGCCGTGCGCAAACGCCAAGGCGGCACCTTGCTTGATATTGGGTTCGATAGCGTCACGATACAATCTGGCCTGATGTTCGTCGGGCGCAAGAATCATGACCACATCAGCGTCTTTCACGGCGTCTTCGATACTCTTGACCGTAAGGCCGGCGTTTTTGGCCTTGGCAACCGATGCAGAACCGGCACGCAAACCAATCACTACTTCCACGCCGGAATCCTTCAGATTGAGGGCATGTGCATGGCCTTGTGAACCGTAACCGATGATCGCTACTTTCTTGTCACGGATAATGGCAAGGTTGGCATCTTTGTCGTAATACATCTTCATACTCTGTTTCCTTATATAAAATTAAATAGTGATTTTGGTTCTGGTCAGAAGTCATTAGCTAGACATGCAGGCTTTTTTCGCCGCGTGCGATACCTGATACGCCAGAACGCACCGTTTCAAGAATGTCGTCACTGTCCACCGCCTGAATAAACGCATCCAGCTTTTCGCCTGTTCCGGTTAATTCCACAGTATAGGTGCTGGATGTCACATCAATAATATGGCCACGGAAAATGTCGACCAGACGTTTCAGTTCATCGCGCGCCGTACTTGTCGCCTTGAGCTTGATCAACATCATTTCACGCTCGATGTGCGGGCCTTCCGTCAAATCCAGCAGTTTGACAACGTCCACCAGCTTGTTAAGCTGTTTGGTGATTTGTTCAATAACATCTTCCGAGCCACGCGTGACCAGCGTCATGCGTGACAGCGACGGATCTTCGGTAGCCGCAACCGTAAGCGATTCGATGTTATAGCCACGTGCCGAGAACAAACCTGCCACGCGCGACAATGCGCCGGATTCATTTTCCAGCAGAATTGAAATAATATGGCGCATGGCTAGGCTAACTCCCGCTCGGGTGACAGGTGCATCTCATGATGGCCCTTGCCCTGCGCAATCATGGGATAAACATTTTCGGTCTGGTCAGTAATAAAGTCCATGAATACCAGTCTGTCTTTCAGTTTCAGGGCTTCGCGCAATGCGGGCTCGACATCCGCAGGCTTGTCAATGGACATTCCCACATGGCCATAACTTTCTGCCAGTTTTACAAAATCCGGCAAGGCGTCCATGTATGACATGGCGTAACGGCCTTCGTAGAAAAATTCCTGCCACTGCCGCACCATACCCATGTAACGGTTGTTCAGATTGATGATCTTGATCGGCAAACCGTACTGGCGACAGGTTGACAACTCCTGTATGCACATTTGGATACTGGCTTCACCCGTCACACATGCCACGGTGGCATCAGGGTGCGCCAACTGCACGCCCATTGCTGCGGGCAATCCGAAGCCCATCGTGCCCAATCCACCCGAGTTGATCCAGCGCAACGGCTTGTCAAATTTATAGAACTGCGCCGCCCACATCTGGTGCTGCCCCACGTCAGACGTTACATATGCATCGCCCTCGGTGAGCCTGTACAGTGTTTCCAACACATATTGCGGCTTGATCAGCGCACTGGCACGGTCGTACTTCAGGCAGTTCACGCTGCGCCATTCATTGATTTGATCCCACCACTGGGCTAATTGTTGCATCGGTGCAACCGGATCAGGTTTACGCTTGTCTTCCCTGATAAGACGAATCATTTCCTTCACAACATGATCAACATCACCAACGATCGGCACGTGAACCTTCACGCTCTTGGAAATCGAAGATGGGTCAATATCGACATGAATAATTTGCGCTTCGGGACAGAAATATTTCACCACGCCCACCACACGGTCGTCAAAACGTGCGCCTATCGCCACCAACACATCACAATGATGCATGGCCATATTGGCTTCATAAGTACCGTGCATGCCAAGCATACCGAGTGATTGCGGATCCGTGGCGGGAAAAGCGCCCAGCCCCATCAAGGTTTGTGTGATGGGGAAGCCCAGCATGCGGGTCATTTCCGTCAAAGAATTCTGCGCGCCACTCAAGATAACACCGCCACCGGTATAGAGCATGGGCTTTTTCGCGGTGAGCATTAAATCCACCGCTTTCCTGATTTGTCCAGGATGGCCTTTCAGCACCGGATTGTATGAGCGGATCGACACTTCCTTGGGATAGCTGTATTCCGTACGCTGCGCCGTAACATCCTTGGGCACGTCAACCACCACCGGGCCGGGGCGGCCCGTGGTGGCAAGATAAAATGCTTTTTTAATGGTAATGGCGAGGTCTTTGACATCTTTCACCAGAAAGTTGTGTTTGACGCACGGGCGCGTGATGCCCACGGAATCCACTTCCTGAAACGCATCGCTGCCAATGGCCCAAGTATGCACCTGGCCGGTAATCACCACCATGGGAATCGAGTCCATGTGCGCGGTCGCAATACCGGTAATGGCATTGGTTGCCCCCGGGCCGGAGGTCACGAGAACCACCCCCGGCTTGCCGGTTGAACGTGCATAACCATCGGCGGCATGAGTCGCACCCTGCTCGTGGCGCACCAATATGTGTTTTACATCTTCCTGCTGGTACAGCGCATCGTACACGTGCAGTACAGCACCACCAGGATAACCAAACACATATTCCACGCCCTCGTCTTTCAGGCAACGGACGAGTATTTCGGCACCGGTTAATTCCACGTCATCATCTCCAAAAATAGAAAAACGCCCCTTGCGTCAGGCGGTTCGTATTACGTGCCAAATTCAGAACACCCATTATAACGCGCCACGCCGTCAAGATATAGTCTTAAAAAAGAAGCAATTACAGATAATCAGTTAGGTGTGCAGAGACAAAATGGCCGGGGTTCATGAGATCATGTAGAAATTCAGGTTATTATAATATTTTTCAACAGTTTAATTATATTTTCACTACACTGTTTGGGGTAGGGGCGCCCGCTTTTCTGGCAGGGTGTTATGGCTTCTTCCACACATTTCGGGGAAATCGCAATCGCCTGAACCCCCTAATACACCCGTAATAACAAGAGAACATCAGTTGAAGTTTAAAACCACCCCTCTCCCGAAAGTGTGTCGCCGTACTCGTGAACCATTTTGGGACATCCCCGTCCCCAAAATGACTGCGCTCAGCGACAAGTATGCCTTCGGCGCCCGGACAGGCCTGCGTCCGCCACGACGCCCCACGGCGCGGGACGCCATCGCTCCCACCATGCCGCTACGCCTTTCGTTGTTTCCCCATGTTGTCTACACGTGTGCTATCGCACACATTCCGACAAAACAGGGAAACCTCGGCTATCCGGGGGTTGCCCGCCACCGCTCGCTTTCGCATCGCTCTCCCGGCGAGCGCCAAGGAAAGTTGAAAGCGAAAAACTGGAATCCATTCGGACTGGATGGGTTCCAGCTCAACGTCAGGAGGAACTCATGCGCAGGATACTTTGTGAATTATGGAGAACGATAAAAACAGCGCCATTACACGACGAGCATACCGGATCTTTCTATGCTAACCTTATTCAAATTGTTATTCTCCTCATGATTGTTTTATTCTTTATCTTGGCTTTTTTGGTCGACCGGTTCGGCTCGAAACTCATCGAGCTATGGTAATGAACTTGACAAAGAATCAATGGGGTCAGAGATTTATGCGCAGGCTTATTGTCGAATTTCAAGCTACCTGCAAACGATGGAAAACAAAGGATACAACCCTCTTGTTGCTATTCAAATCACTGGCGCCCGCCAGGGAAAGCGATGCGAAAGCGAGCGAAGGCGGGCAACATCCGGCCAACGACAGGCGTAGCGGCATGGTGGTAGCCATGGCGCCCCGCGTAAGTGGGGTGTCGTGGCGGACGCAGGCCTGTCCGGGCGCCGAAGGCATACTTGTCGCCGAGCGCAGTCATTTTGGGGACTGGGATGTCCCAAAATGGT
>JAHFRW010000079.1 GCA_023266055.1 Gammaproteobacteria bacterium
ACATAGCCGGTATAAATCGCGCCATCGGTACGTATTCCCGGCCCACCCGGGGCAAAGTAACGGGTAATGCGTCCGAAGCTTGGCAGAAAATCATTTTTTGGATCTTCTGCATTAATGCGAAATTCAATCGCGTAACCGCGGCGCTGTACTTCCTCCTGACAGTAGCGTAATGGCAGGCCTGCTGCAATACGAATCTGTTCGCGCACAATATCGATGCCGGTAATCTGTTCCGTGACCGTGTGCTCTACCTGCAATCGTGTATTCATTTCCATGAAGTAAAAGTCGTTGTTGGCATCCAGCAAGAATTCCACGGTGCCAGCATTTTGATAGCCCACTGCTTTGGCGGCACGTACTGCCAGATCGCCCAATACCGCGCGCTGTTGATCATTCAGTTGGGGTGAGGGAGCAATCTCGATCAGTTTCTGATGGCGGCGTTGAATCGAGCAATCACGCTCGAACAGATGAATAACATTGCCGTGATGGTCGCCCAGTACCTGCATTTCGATATGGCGCGGGTTGACGATGCATTTCTCGAGAAAAATTTCTGCACTGCCAAAGGCCTTGGTCGCCTCCGAGATGACACGGTCAAAATTCTTGCGCAGTTCATTGGCGTTTTCACAGCGCCGGATACCGCGCCCCCCGCCACCCGAGGTGGCCTTGAGCATAACGGGGTAGCCAAGTTGTTCGGCGCATTTCAGCGCTTCATCCACGCCGCTTAGATTGCCTTCACTGCCGGGTATGACCGGAATGCCGGCGGCAATCATGGAGTGGCGGGCGGCGATTTTGTCACCCATGCGACGGATCACGCTGGGGGACGGGCCGATAAACCGGATCTTGCGGCGTGCACAAATCTCGGCCAATTGAGGGTTTTCAGACAGGAAGCCATAGCCGGGATGCAGTGCATCACAGCCCGTCGCCACGGCAAGGTTGGCAATGCGATGGGCATTCAGGTAGCCGGCCACTGATTCAGGCCCGATATTATAGGCTTCATCGGCCTTTTTGACGTGTAATGAAGCGCGGTCGGCATCAGTATAAATGGCAACCGAGGTAATGCCCATTTCGGCACAGGCGCGTACAATACGCACTGCAATTTCGCCACGGTTGGCAATGAGAACTTTCTTGATCACAGGGTTGCCTCTGGGGGTTGGTTCCTTAACTCATCGGTCGGGCGCGGGTAATTGTTAATCAATACACTGTAAAACTCGCTAACTCCCTGCTTTCTACGGGAATTAATGCCCGGAGTCAAGGCATTCAGTGGGTCAGGTTGCTGGATTAGGTGGTGGGTGGAGGTTTCCCAGTCGTTTTTGACATACAGGCCTCCTTAATTGTATTATATCCGGCTTATGTCGAGCCAGTTACCCGAGTTTGTTGATCTTATGCGCCTGACCGAAACGGGTCAAGCCCTTAAAGGTCGGGTGGCTGTTGCCAATATGCCGCGCTTGGCAACGGCGTTGGGCCTGTCGGATGCGGGGCAGGATGCCGAAAGCGGTCTGCCTGGTGAGGTAGAGGCAGATCTGGTGTTTGGCGTGGATGTACAGGGGGTGCGTAATGTGCGCGGTCGCCTGCATGCCGAGCTTCACGCCTTGTGCCAGCGTTGCCTGCAATCCATGCCACTAACTCTGCGGGTGGATATTGCGTTGGGGATGGCGCGGACGCTGGAGGTAACAGAACACTTGTCAGATGAATACGAGCCGCTGATCGTGCCACTGGTCAATGGCCAGTGGCAATTACAGCCCCTGGCGTCGATTATTGAGGATGAATTGCTGCTGGCCTTGCCGGTAGCGCCCATGCATGCGGAACAATGTTTGCCGTGGGTGATGCCCGGTGCTGCGACTTCGCATGCGTTGCCGGGTACGCAGGCCGAAACAGTCGCGGCAGATTTGCCGCCGGAAGGAAAAAAAACGCCCCTTTGCGGGGCTGGCGCAGTTACAGCAGTTGAAAAAGAAGCAGTAATTTTAATTTAAATTCAGGAGTTAATATCATGGCCGTCCCACAAGCCCGAACCACCCCCTCCAAGCGCGGCATGCGCCGTTCACATGATGCGTTGACGGGCCCCACCTTGTCAGTTGACAAGACCAGCGGTGAAACTCATCGTCGCCACCAGATTACGGCTGACGGGTATTACAGGGGCCGCAAGGTTCTTGTGACCAAGGGCGACTAAACACAGGTCATCGGAGCGTGGGTTTATCGCTGGCGCTGGATGCCATGGGAGGGGATCATGGCCCTCGCGTGGTCGTGCCAGCGGCGCTCAGCGTTCTGGCCGAGCAGGCTGATCTGACCCTGGTGCTGGTAGGCGACCGGGAGACCATTACCCGTGAGTTGAATACTCATTCTGCTACCGTCAGTGACCGACTGCAAATTCACCATGCCTCGCAACGCGTGGAAATGGATGAGCCGCCCTCGCAGGCGCTGCGTGGCAAAAAAGACTCCTCGATGCGGGTCGCCATCAATCTGGTGAAAGAAGGGCGTGCCCAGGCCTGTGTCAGCGCTGGCAATACCGGTGCCTTGATGGCGACGGCGCGCTACGTGCTCAAAACCCTGCCGGGTATTGATCGTCCCGCCATTATTTCCTCTTTACCGACCATGACCGGACATACTCACATGCTGGATCTGGGCGCGAATATTGACTCCACCGCCGAGCACCTGTTTCAGTTTGCCATTATGGGCTCGGTGCTGGTGAGCGCGGTGGATAATATTGAACGTCCACGTGTCGGCTTGCTGAATATTGGTGAAGAAGAGATGAAGGGCAACGAAGTGGTGAAAAATGCTGCCCGTCTGCTTGCCAGCACCCCTGATATCAATTATGCAGGTTTCGTTGAGGGTGATGATATCTACAAAGGCAAGGTGGATGTGGTGGTGTGTGATGGATTCGTCGGTAATGTTGCGCTGAAAACCAGCGAAGGCGTGGCGAAAATGATCAGCCACTACATGAAGCAGGAATTCAAGCGTTCCCTGATGACCCAGATGGTAGGGATGCTCGCCATGCCGGTGCTCAAAGCCTTTCGCGCCAAAATTGACCCACGTCAATACAACGGCGCGAGTCTGGTGGGATTGCAAAGCATTGTGATCAAGAGTCACGGTGGTGCAGATAGTTTTGCGTTTGCCAATGCCATCAAGGAAGCGGCGCTGGAGGTGCAAAAAGCGGTGCCTCAGCGTATCAGCAAACAACTGGAAGTTTTTCTTTTAGAGAGGCGCGCGGTTTAATCATGCCCACGACGATAGCGGCGACGGCGAAGAGTTCGCGGATTATGGGTACCGGCAGCTATCTACCCGATAAGGTGCTGACCAACGCTGATCTGGAAAAGATGGTCGATACCACCAGCCAGTGGATTGTTGAACGCACGGGTATCCGTGAGCGTCATATCGCTGCGCCGCAGCAAACCACTTGCGATATGGCTGAAGTGGCTGCGCGTCGCGCCATTGAGGCGGCGGGCATTACCACCGCTGACATTGACCTGATTATTGTTGCCACCACCACGCCCGATCGCGTTTTCCCCAGCACCGCCTGCCTGCTTCAGCAGCGTCTCGATATTCATGGTCCGGCAGCATTCGACATTCAAGCGGTGTGTACCGGCTTTATTTATGCGTTGAGTGTTGCAGATAAATTTATACGTACCGGCAGTGCGCGCCACGTATTAATCGTGGGTGCCGAAACCATGTCACGCATTACGGACTGGACGGATCGTAGTACGTGTGTCTTGTTTGGTGATGGCGCCGGCGCGGTGATATTGACAGCGAGTGATGCGCCGGGAATAGTGTCCACCCATTTGCATGCGGATGGACGTTATGAAAATCTGCTGACCGTCCCGTTTGGTGTTTCGCAGGGCTATGACCAGATGCAGGCGGGCAACGCATATGTAAAGATGCAGGGGAATGAAGTGTTCAAGGTGGCGGTGAATACTCTGGGGCGTATCGTTGACGAGACGCTGGCAGCCAATCATCTGGAGCGTTCCGACATTGACTGGCTGGTGCCGCATCAGGCAAACATTCGCATTATTGAAGCGACAGCCAAAAAACTCAAAATGCCTATGGAGCGCGTGATTGTCACCGTGGATGAACATGGTAATACCTCGGCGGCTTCAATTCCTCTGGCGCTGGATGTAGCGGTGCGTGATAGACGTATTCAACGGGGCGATAGGTTGTTGCTGGAAGCCTTTGGTGGTGGTTTTACCTGGGGTTCTGCGCTGATCAAATACTAGGCGTCACTGATGGGTGCGTCATTGTGAGCGTCCATGAAAAATTCTGAGAGCCTGTCAATATCCCGTGCGTTTGTTCGAGACAAGTATTTCTCCCAAATCTATGCTCAACATAATAAATTCAGAAGGATAAACATGTCACTTGCATTTGTCTTTCCCGGTCAGGGCTCGCAGTCCATAGGCATGCTGGCGGAACTGGCGGATACCTGCCCTGAAGTGCACTCAACCTTTGCTCAAGCTTCGGCTGTGCTTGGTTATGATTTATGGGCATTGGTGCAGTCTGGCCCGGAAGCGGAATTGAACGAGACCCATAAAACCCAGCCTGCAATGCTGGCGGCGGGTGTGGCAGTGTGGCGGGCATGGCAGGCGCAAGGTGGCAGCATGCCGGTGATCATGGCGGGCCATAGTCTGGGTGAATACAGTGCTCTGGTGTGTGCGGGCGCGCTGGATTTTACCGACGCTGTACGTGTGGTTGCCGAGCGTGGACGTTATATGCAGGAAGCGGTGCCTGCTGGACAGGGGGCGATGGCGGCGATTTTAGGGCTGGAAGATGCTCAGGTCATACAGGTATGCAGTGACGCTGCCACGTTTCCTGGTGCTGCGGTTGCGTCCGACAAAGTTGTGCCTGGCGAAGTCGTGTCTGCGGTCAACTTTAACTCACCGGGTCAGGTAGTGGTGGCGGGTACAGCTATCGCGGTGGCGCGGGCTGTGGAGTTGGCCAAGCAGGCGGGCGCGAAACGTGCTGTGCTGCTGCCGGTGAGCGTGCCATCGCACTGCGTCTTGATGAAGCCTGCTTCGGAGCGTCTGGCAGCGTTGTTGAAAACCATCGTTTTCAAAGTGCCCACCGTGCCTGTGCTGCATAACACCGATGTACTAGCGTATGGCGATGTGCAATTAATTCGTGATGCCCTGGTGCGCCAACTGCATAATCCGGTGCGCTGGACGGAAACTGTACGCGCAATGACCAGCACGGGAGTGAAAACTTTGGTAGAATGTGGGCCTGGCAAAGTGCTGGCGGGGCTGAACAAGCGCATCGACCGCGATATGGTGGTGTTGCCAGTGTACAGTGCCATCA
>JAHFRW010000080.1 GCA_023266055.1 Gammaproteobacteria bacterium
ACGGAAGCTCGATGATATGTAACTTGGCAGTGATATCTGCCCTGCCGTACGCGTGTAAAAGAGAAAAATACATCACGCCAAGCGAATTGGCAAATACTCCAACGCACAATATTTGCCCAATCAATACCGACTCGGCGGGTAATTTCGATCCAATCCACCAAGGCAGCAGCATTGGCAATAACAACCCGCATAGTACGGTAACAGAAAACATAATGGCAGCAACACGAAACAACCAGGTACGGAACAACGCATTACTTTTCTCAGGCTGTGAGTGCACTAATGCAGACAAGCTCGGAAAAGCCACGCCGGATATCGCGCCAACAATAATTAAACACTGGGTCACAACTTCATAGGGAATGGTATAGGCTGCTATCGCCGTGGCGGAAATGAATGCGCCAATAGAAAATCGATCTGCCTGTACAAGCACTGGGCTAATCAGGCAGCTAACGGTGAACCATCCACCAAATGAAAGGAGTTGCTTTGCAATTTCAGGTGACGCACGCACCATTACCCCACGTCGCTCAGCT
Organism: Gammaproteobacteria bacterium; assembly: GCA_023266055.1. Lineage (GTDB taxonomy): Bacteria > Pseudomonadota > Gammaproteobacteria > Ga007554. Next base: position 528 of record JAHFRW010000080.1, read on the forward strand.
GGCAATTCCCGCGCCAAACAGGATATTGCAAATTTTCGGAACAGAAAAAAAGCTATCAAACGTGAAAACAGCAAAGTAGACACCAGTACCGCAAGATGCGTTGTAAATAATGCAACGCAAAACGGACCCAGAAAGTTGGCGACCCCAAGACCTATTCTCACCAGACTGATTTCTCGAAAATTTTCGAAGGCTTCGTTGACGCCTCGAAACATCGCGCTCATGGATTGAATTGGGATTGTAAGGGCGAGAAGATAAGCAGCAAGAGTGACTTCTGTATTTAACGTCTCAGCATATTTAATGTATGTATGCACTCCTGCCAGGACGGCAAGCCCCAATAAAAGTGCGCCGATAAGTCCTGTAGAAAAAGAAAGTGTAGCGGCTGTCTTCAGCACGGCCGGAACCTGATCTAATTGATTATTTCCACGAAGCCGCGCAATGGTTTGTGTTGTTGCACGACCAATACCCAGATCAAATATTCCCGAAAATCCAATCAACCCCCATGCCAGCGCCAGCAAACCAAAGCGTTCCATACCAATCATTTCTATCAATGCCGGGATAGTGAGAAATGCGACGACGAGCGGCCCACTCAGCCCACCGAAATTCCATGCAATATTAGTTAGTCGCATCAGATTTCAAAAAATATCCATGTAAAATTCAGGTACGCGGATCCGAATCAGGTGGGATGACAGGGGGCAGTTGCATATACGAAGCTCCTGACACACTACAACAAGATACGTTTTCGTGTCAGACAATGCCGTACATCCGTTCCGCTCTCATAATGTGACCACATCTGGAACGGGCGAAAAATGCACGCATGATACACGCACATTAACCGCTCATGACTTATAGGTATAGCGGTAAACATAACCCTTGTATCCATAACGGTAGCGTTGGCGCGTCGTATCCAGGTCATTGAACACGAAGCCCTTGACCCGCACTCCCGCTTGGCCGAAACGTTTGACTGCCTGTTCCAACTCACGGATGGGGTGTACACCGGCACGTGCCACCAACAGGGTGGCACCCGTCAGACGACCAATGATGGCGGCGTCGGATACCGCCAATATGGGTGGAGCATCAATGATGACAATGTCATGTAATTCGTTTATATGTTGCAGTAATTCACCAAAGCGCGGGTGCATGAGCAACTCGGAAGGATTGGGAGCTAATTGACCAGTGGTAACCACTGTAAGGCCCGGCACCTGTACAGGCTTAAGGATATCATTGAGGTTCACGCTTCCGGTGACAAATTCCGACACGCCGGACTCGCGCTTCACACCAAATTCACGGTGAAGGTAACCCTTGCGTAAATCAGCGTCGATGATAGCCACTTTTTTACCCGACTGTGCCAGCACAACCCCCAGATTTTTGGCGATAAAACTTTTGCCGATACCTGGTCTGGAACCCGTAATAAGCAGCGAACCCTTGGCGGCATCCAGCAGAGCAAAATGGATGGTAGTACGTAAACTGCGAAGACTTTCTATTGCATCATCATCGGGGTAGTCCAGTGCCAGCATTTCACCTTTGCCCTTACCGGTTTTTAACTTGCGCGACAGGGTGACTTCCATCTTGCTGTGCGGAATAGATGCGTAAACTGGCAAACCCAACTGCTTTTCAATTTTCTCTGGATCTTCCACCACAACTCGTAAAGAGCGGAGCAGCCAAACACAGACCATACTGAACAGAACACCCAACAATAAAGCAGCACCCATGATAATAAGCGGCCCTTTCGGCTCTACCGGACGGCTATTCGCCGCCGCCGAGTCGATAATACGAGCATCACCTACTGTACCAGCCATGGAAACACGAAGTTGCTGGGCGGTATTGAGCAACTCGGTATAAAGACGATTAGAAACCTCTACATCGCGCTTCAGGCGCACAACTGCCTGCTGGGTATCAGGCAATCGTGCCACTGTATTATTGAGTTGATTACGCTTGGATTTGAGCCGCTCCAGCATGGCGTCAGTTGCCTGGATGCGGGGATGATCAGGGGTGAAATTCTGACGTAACAGGTCACGCTCCTGCTGCAGTTTTACCGTCTCTTTGTCCACGTCGACCAGCGAAGCCAATACACTTTGGGTTTCAATGTCCAGGTCGACAGAACCCCGACTTTGACGATAGTTATTATAGGCTGCTTCGGCTGTGCCAGACTGTTTTTTCAGGAGGGGCAGCTGTGTCTCCAGAAACGTAAGCGTCTTTTCCGTTTCGGCAGAACGGTATTCCACGTTTTGACGAACATAAGTATTGATGACAGCGTTTAACACCGCCGTATTCTGATTCGCATTGGCGCCGTTAAAAGTGACCTCAATGATACCGGATTGCTTGGCGCGCTCTTGTACAGTGAAATTAGCACGTAACTGATTAATCGCATCCTCTTGCGAGAATCTCGTGAGAGTGAAATGTGTACTCGGCCTGGCGTTGAGCTGGGAGATGAATAAAGACACGTCTTCACCTGTCGCCAGTTCACCAACTACGCCTTGCAATAAGGGTTTTTTATTACCGTCAAAAAGCTGATAACTACCATTGTCGCCAGCCACCAAGGCAAGTGGTACCCCCAGCAAAGAGCGAGGCACCTCCAGTGTTTCGATCTTGATACGTTCGCCACCCCAAGCATAGCGAGCGAATATGTCAAACGGAGGTGTAGCCAGATCTGGCTCCTCATGTTGCCGCGCCATCGCCGCACCAATGACAGGAAAATAATCGGGCGTGGCGACGGTATCCAATTTGAGATCATCCACCACGCGGCCCAGGATCATACGAGACTTAATGATCTCCAACTGCGAACTGACGCTCGTGGAATCTTCCATCAAAGGCTGCAATTCCTTCAGAACAGTGACGCCTTTCTGCCCCTCTATCTGCAACAAGGCATCTGCCTGATAAATGGGCGTAGCGACAAACAACCAGCTCACCACCAGAATCATCGTGAAACTGGTAACGGCCAGTATCAACCACCTGTATTCCAGTGCTGTAGTAATAACTTCACCCACATTAATCAATCCATCATTACCTTCATCCACGAGTTCTTTCGGTGCTTGCGGCGGTGGTGGAACATAGACAGCGAGCGGTTTATCTGTAGACATGGGTGGTGACTCACCTGTATTAGCCGGGCTTTGAGCGGAAGGGATTTGAGGGTGATCGCTCACTGCCGACCTCCAAAGAGCGGGAAGTTGATGCCGCTGGTGGTGTTCAGCAATGTGGCTGTGGGAAGTACATTGTTGATGACGCGACTCCAGCGTGCCACGTCAGCAGCATCGACATAAACAATGTCCCGAGGACTCAGAGGAAAGCGGTCAGCCAGCAACAATGCATCAGGTGATTTGGAATCCAGGTGATAGAGTTCCGGGCTGTCGGTCTGGCCACGCATGACAAATATCCAGTTTGGGTTGGCACTGGACTGGTTGATGTAACCCGCTTCCGCCAGCGCCTCGGCCAGGGAGATGCGCTTCTTGTTCATGAAATAGGAACCCGGTTTTTGCACTTCACCCAATACAAAAACCTTGTTGAACTGACGGTCCGGGACGTTCACAATATCATTGGATTGCAGCAGGACATTCTGGCCGACAACACCTTCCTCATAGAGTGCCTGCAAATCCACCCGCCAGGTCGTACCCGTGCGGGTGAGAAGCACCTGGCTGTGATCGGCATCCTTGGTGAATCCACCCGCACGATTAACGGCATCCAGCAGGGTCATGGGAATATCCGTAATCTCTTGCTGGCCCGGCTTGCTGACTTCACCTACCACGTAAACCCGTTTACTCCGGAAAGAAATAATGCGCACATCGATCTGTGGTTTTTCGATGGTTTTGTTGAGCAGCTGTACCAGTATGCTACGCACTTCACGGGGTGTTTTACCTGCTACATGAACAATACCAGCATAAGGGTAATAGATGGTGCCATCTTCCGCCACCAGAGTACCTGACGCTTCGGCAGAACGAAAGGAACCTGCCGGAATGGTCAACTCGGGATGATCCCACACAGTTACACTCAGGATATCTCCTGGGCCAATTTTGTAGTCGATCACAACATCCTGCACAACCCTGACGGCCCCATTACCCTGATTTGCATCAGCGTTGCTACTGGCAGTGGCCGTGCTAGCCGCCCTGAGCGCCTTCTCCTGCTCGATAATCAATTCAGCGGTAATGGGCTTGACCTTCACATTGGCCGGCACCATTTCATTGTTCTGCTTGACAGGTAATTTAGTGGCCGATTGATCACGCATGCCATAGGCCTGCGTGCCGGGAACGATGCTGCATGCAGCCATTCCACTCATCAGTGTGGTCACCAGAATAAAACGAAAAATGCGGGTAACGCTCTCCGGACATTTCAGGAAATGCGTGGAAACAAGGGGAAATGCTGTCATATTGAAATTCCAATCGCCATGTTTAGGATAAAAAACACAAGGTATCTTGTTATGTTGAGTATAAATTACCAGAGATTTTACTATGTACAACCCCTTTCACGAGTCGCCACGCATTCATGAAAATCACCGCACTTTCAGTTTTTTGACCCAGGGATCAAGGGCGGCTTCGATAATTTTCATGGATCGGGCATGTGCCTCACTACCGTGCCGATACGGATCCGGTACTTCCTGGTCGATCCAGTGGCCCAACAGAAAAGTCTTGCCACGCGCGGTCGGATCCATTTCCATCACCGCATCCCGATGATGCTTTTCCATCACTAGAATGAGCTCAGCCCAGTACGAGAACTCTGTCGTCAATTGTCTGGCGCGGTGAGTCGCAAG
>JAHFRW010000004.1:0-1213 GCA_023266055.1 Gammaproteobacteria bacterium
AACATTTACCCGCTTTACGGTGATCTGCCACGTGAAGCACAAGACAGGGCGATTCGGCCCGATGTTTCAGGACGACGTAAAATTGTATTGGCGACGCCGATCGCCGAAACCAGCCTGACATTGAAGGGATTACCATTGTAGTAGACAGTGGCTGGGCGCGTGTACCGCGCTTTGATCCGAACAGCGGACTGACACGACTCGACACCGTGCGTATCTCACGCGCCTCTGCCGAGCAACGTGCCGGACGCGCCGGACGTCTGGCGCCAGGTCACTGCTATCGTTTGTGGGCCGAATCTACGCAACGTGGCTTGCAGGCGCACACAGTGCCTGAAATCATGGCCGCCGATCTGACACCGCTGGCGCTGGAGCTTGCGCAATGGGGCGCACGTGATACCGCCGATCTTGTCTGGCTTGATCCGCCGCCGCCGGGTGCATTGGCGCAAGCACGGCAACTGCTCTCGGCATTGGACGCGCTCGATGATCAAGGCATGATTACCGCCACGGGCAAGGCAATGGCCGCACTGCCTGCTCATCCACGACTGGCCCATCTGCTGCTCAAGGGAAACAAAGCAGGGCTGGGGGCGCTGGCCTGCGATATTGCCGCCCTGCTGGGTGAACGCGACATTATTAATGCCGAAACTGCGCAAACCCGTTCCTGCGATTTGCTGCAACGCCTCGAAGCCATCATGGTTTTTCGCAAGCACGGTCGATCCGGTGCGCAATCCCACCATGCTGATCCCTCTGGTTGTGAGCGCATTGAACAAGCTTCACAACAATGGCGACGCCTGCTAACCATCAAGCATGCCGCACATGACCTCAATGATGCCCAAAAAAACACTGGCCTGTTACTCGCGCTGGCCTATCCTGATCGCATTGCTGCGCAACGTGAAATCAACACCGGCCGCTACCGCCTTGCCAATGGTCGTGGCGTGCGTCTGGCCACTCACGATCACCTTGCCAAATCACCGTATCTGGTGGCCGCACATCTGGACGCCGGGCACACCCGTTATGATGCCCGTACCTCTGCCGGACACCACGAAGGCATTATTTACCTCGCGGCCCCAGTCACCGCACAGGCATTGCGCGAACATCTCACAGACCACATAAAGATACACGACAGCATACGCTGGGATCATCAACAACAGGCCGTAATCGCACGTCGTGAAGAACGCCTGGGTGAATTGATACTTGCTACGCAACCACTGGATACGAA
>JAHFRW010000004.1:1313-43813 GCA_023266055.1 Gammaproteobacteria bacterium
CCTACGGCGCGACGCAAACCGCGTGTGCCATGATAGTTATACCAGCACCCATGTCGCACTGGTGACTGGTGGCGCGGGGCTAAAGTATATTTTGAAAGCATTTCTAAATTGATGGAAAACAACCCTGTAAAATCCGATTAAAAATCATGTTAAGCACAATCGTCTGTTGCAGGTGACAGTTACAAAAATGTTCGCCTTTTTATGATCACGAAATATTCCGAAACGGGAGATGTGGTTATTCTAAAGGAATACCATTATTGAAATTAGCACCCTTTACTACCATTTCGACATGCTTACTGGTAAGTATCACGACTGTTGTCCTTTAAGATTACTTCACCCCATCAATACCCAGCTTCATGGTACGTTGCGAAAAAGAGGCGTCGGTCAGGCCAACATTGATTCGAATATTGCTCACAGTTAATATGGTTTTATTTCCAGTCAACATATTCAGGCCTATCACTTCTTCCCACACCCAGGCATTACCTATTTTTTTCCATGTTGTTGTTTGCCGCTTGATCAGCTTTCCCTGTTCATTTTTTCCTTGCGTCTCTGCGTAATAATCCATACGTAACGGCAAAAAATTATCTTTTGATATCCATTTGACAACCTTGCCATAGGGATAAGCCTCTTCCGCATGTGGCTTGGGTATTTCCTGGATAACATAACAATCAACATCGCCTATTTTTTCGGTGCCTATGAGTTGATGAGTGTCCTGCTCGGGACGACGGGGCATAAGATCATATTGCCGTAATTCAGAAGGGGCGAATTCCTCTTGCTTAGCATGCTTTGGACCGCTGTGACTCAGCTTTCTTACCATGCGCAATTCAGGTAAATACATCCATTCTTCATCATTCCGGCTCGGGTGTGGCATGTAAAAAAATCCCATGTATGCCACACCTTTCGCATCAGGTGGGAATTCACGAAACATCATTACCTTGGCTTCATATTCTCCTTCGGCAAAGCGTTTCCAGACCATGTCATAAATCAGTTTTTTTTCTGGCTCGCCCTGTTTCTGGCCCGGTTCCTGAAATACAAAGGTAAGACGTGATATCGAATCATCACCACCATACACCGCATACGATTTTTGCATAATGGCATTGGCATCGAGGTCTGCCGCATCCCTGGCACTGGATTCTTCAGCATGTACACCTTGAACAAGAAGAATCGTCCCCACGAAAAAACAGGTCATCATCTTCACGACATTCATGATGCCTGTAAATAAGGTATGCGTATTTAATTTCCCGGGACTGAATCTCCCGCCCTCCGCTCTGTTTAATGTATACACTTTATGACAACCCCGCACCTATCATACTACCTATCCAATACGTCACTATACCCGCACTGCCGCCAATCAACACCATGCGTAAACCACTGCGCCAGGCACTTCTGCCCGTGAATAGACTCAGCAGCGCACCAATAACGAACAGGGCCATGCCGGTAAACGCGGCCGACATGACCAGCGCATGCTGGCCCGGGTTCAGCAGAAAAGGCAGCAATGGCACAGCACCACCCACCGCAAATGCAACAAATGAGGCCATGGCTGCCCCCCATGGTGAACCCAGATCGTCAGGGTTCAAGCCCAGCTCTTCGCGCGCTAACGTGTCCAGCGCGTGCTCTTCGTCCTGCATTAAATCCTGTGCCAGGCGGCGCGCGTCTTCCATCGGCAAGCCACGGGCGTTGTAAATAAGCGCGAGTTCTTCGGCTTCTTCTTCAGGATATTCGGCCAGTTCTTCACGTTCCAGACCAATTTGATATTCAAACAATTCGCGCTGCGAGCGCATCGAAACATATTCTCCTGCGGCCATGGAGAAGGCGCCCGCCAGTAAACCCGCCATGCCTGATAACAGGATGATCCTGATATCGTTAGAAGCACCTGCCACGCCCATCATCAAGCTGGCATTCGACACTAAACCATCATTAATACCAAACACGGCGGCGCGCAGATTACCCCCGGACGACACTCCTTTATGGCCGCGCCCCACATCCGCTACGGAGGCTGGCATGGGGTGATGGCCGATACGCCCATCACTATACACCGATACGCCACGCACTTTCATGGCGGCCAGCACCGGGCGTATGGCACGTGGCCCGAGAATGCGGATCAGGCGTTTCACCAGACGCGCGCGTTGCGAAGGATGAAACTCACCCGGCACTGTGCCCGCTTCCGTACGCAGGCGCTGTTGCCAGATATCCGCCTGGGATTCGGCGGCGGCGGCCAGTGCAACAAACAAGGCTTTTTTGGTGGGATCGGGTTCAGCCTCGACCACGGCACGGTATAGCCATGCCGATTGCTTTTCTTCCCGCCAGTTTTCGATTAAGGACATCGGTTCACGGTAGCTCTTGTTTTATTATGGCGGTGTCAAATCATGCATCGACCAGCGTGGCATCGCCGAAAATGCCAATGGCTCGGCCTGCCCGGCACGCAACCGCTGATAACCGGCATAAGCGATCATTGCGCCATTATCGGTACAAAATTCCAGGCGCGGATAATAGACCTGCGCCCCCACTGTATCGACCATATCACGCAGACGTTGACGCAATACCGTATTGGCGCTCACACCGCCCGATACCACCAACCGCTGCAAACCCGTTTCGCTCAAGGCGCGCTGGCACTTAATCGTCAGCGTATCCACCACCGCGTCCTGAAAAGCATGAGCAATATCAGCACGCACCTGATCATCATCGGAGGTGGATGCAGAAGAAGGCACATGTTCTCCCAGATGTTGCTTCACACTGTTCACCGCCTGGGTTTTCAAGCCACTGAAACTAAAGTCCAGACCGGGACGATTGATCATGGGACGGGAAAAGTGGAAACGCTGTGGATGACCCTTGGCCGCCAGACGCGCCAGCGCCGGGCCACCCGGATACCCCAAACCCAACAGTTTAGCGGTTTTATCAAATGCCTCGCCCGCCGCATCATCCAGTGACTCGCCTAAAATCCGATAACGCCCCACCCCATCAACACGCACCAATTGGGTATGCCCCCCCGACACCAGCAATGCCACAAAGGGGAAATCCGGTGGATTGTCTTCCAGCAACGGCGCCAGCAAATGGCCTTCCATATGATGTACCGCCACCGCAGATACGCCCCATGCCCACGCCAGGCTACGGCCAATCGCAGCGCCTACCAATAAGGCACCCGCCAACCCCGGGCCTGCCGTATAGGCAATCCCCTGAATATCCACCGCCCGTGTATCGGCCTGTACCATCACCTGCCGCAGCAACGGCAACACCTTGCGCACATGGTCACGCGAAGCCAATTCGGGCACCACCCCCCCGTACTCGGCATGTAAGGCCACCTGACTATATAGAACATGCGCCAACAGGCCACGTTGCCCGTCATAAATGGCAATGCCGGTTTCATCACACGAGGTTTCTATGCCAATTACACGCATATCCTGTTACTTCCTATTACTTCCTAAACTATTTCTGCGACAAATCCGTTATAATTGACCACCTTTAAGCGCATAAGCAACCCAGGCTCCACTGAATACATACAATTATATGATACAGGTAAGCGGCCTCACTAAAATATTCTCTTCCGGCACCAAAGCCCTTGATGCGCTTGATCTGGACATTAAGGACGGGGAGATTTTCGCCCTGCTTGGCCCCAATGGGGCAGGCAAAACCACGACTATTCGCATTCTTTCCACACTGTCCGGCTTTGATTCCGGGCAGGTCATGGTCGCAGGGTATGATGTTGATCGTCATCCGGAAAAAGTGCGCGAAGCCATTGGGGTTGTGGCGCAGCAAACTGGAATCGATTATTTTTTAACCGGCCGTGAGAATCTGGTGCTGCAAGGGCATCTTTATCGCATGAAAAAAGCCGATATTCAGGCGCGTGTCGCAGAACTGGCGCATTATTTTGAGCTGGACGACAGCCTGGATCACCTGGTCACCACCTATTCCGGCGGTATGCGCCGCAAACTGGATATCGCCACCGCGCTTATCCATCGCCCCACGCTGATATTTCTGGACGAGCCAACCCTGGGCCTGGACATAAAAAGTCGCAAGAATTTATGGACTTACGTTGAAAAAATGAATCGTGAGCTGGGTTTGACCATCCTGCTCACCACTCATTACCTGGAAGAAGCTGACACCCTTTCACAACGCGTCGCCATTATCAACGCGGGCAAGATCCGTATCACCGGCACGCCGGAAGACCTTAAAAGTACCATACATGGCGATGCGGTGGTGCTCAGTTTTGAACAGCAAGACCACACGACAGCCGCTTTTGCCTACACCATGAAAAACGAACCGGAGATTAAAGACACGCTCTGGCAAGGCAATAAATTGCATCTATATGTTGCAAATGGTGCCGAAAGCATCCCTAAAATCGCACTTATTGCCTCCCAGCAAGGGTTGTCCATCAAAACCCTCGCCCTCTCTCGCCCCACCCTGGATGATGTATTCCTGAAGTATACTGGCAGCAGCCTCACCGAAGCCAAAGAGGAGACGGGTGATGAATGGTGGAAACAGTGGGCAGGCAAAGGTGGCGGCAACTGGAACAAGAAATGGGCCAGCGACAAAACAGCAACAACCGAACCGGAGACACCCGAACCCATGAACACCAACAACCCCGAAGAACACGACAAAACCAAGGCTGAAGATACTGATACTCAACAGCCGACTCCCACCACATCCGCCACCACGGCCAAGGGCAGCAGTGGCGGGCCTGTCTGGAGCCCGGAAGAAATGGAAGCCTGGTGGAAAAAACAGGGTGGGCAACCCCAATGGCCGACTGAGGGTGGCGGGGACGGAAACTCATCCACCAAAGCCACCCCCGAAAAGTAACGATTAACCCATATTTCGCAGAGGATAGAGCGTGTTAGCAGATACCTGGTATCTCTTTGGCAAATACATGAGAATCACCATCAGAATGCCCTGGTGGTCACTGTTCACCCTATTGCAACCGCTGATCTGGTTGATCATTTTTGGCCAGCTGTTCAAAAACATGTCGCAACTGCCCGGCTTCCCCACTGGCAGCTATGTCGACTTCTTCGTGCCCGGCGTATTAATCATGACGGTGCTATTCGGCTCATCCTGGTCTGGCGTCAGCCTGTTGCGTGAAATCACGGCCGGTGCCGTCGATAAAATGCTGGTCGCCCCGGTATCACGCGTCGCCATTGTGCTCAGCCGCGTACTGCATTCGGCAGTACAGGTGCTGGTGCAAACCTTGATTATTCTTGCGGTAGCACTGGGGCTGGGGGCCGCCACCAACGTCAACCCGATGTATATCGCCATGGCGATGCTGATTGTTTTCCTGCTAGGGATAGGCTTTGCGGCACTGTCCAACGGCTTTGCGATTTTGCTGCAACGCGAAGAACCGCTAGTCATGATCGGCAACCTGATGACACTGCCCCTGATGTTTTTTTCCACCGCACTGATGCCAAAGAACTTCATGCCGGAATGGATACACTACGTCGCGCTGGTGAATCCCATTAACTATGCAGTAGAAGCGGTGCGTGCAGTATTGGTCGGCACCCCTGACTTCGCCATCTACTTCAAGGGACTACTGATACTGGCCATCTTCGCTGCCGCAACCTTGGCATGGGCGGTAAATGCTTTTAATTCCTTACGCGATTAGACACCGACCTGCAAACATTCCAAACACAATTTCTTCCCGCCCTGGTCTTGCAACAAATCCGCCTTGGCAAATTCACCGCATACTGCACACGGCGCGGAAATATACTTTGAAGATCGGGGTGGGACGTCCCGCTGCACACGACTCAAGACAAACAGCGTCGCCTCCGGTGCCGCGAGAATACCGTGTATCTGATGATCTAACAGCGTACCCAACGCCGCTTTTTGTTCCGGTGTCGCGGCGGGGGCATGCGCTGCCTTGCGCTGCTCACGCAATTGAGCATGATCAAAATTATCCCAATAATGACAATACGCCCGCACCGCCTTGCCCGTTTTGACATTGTGCATTACAAATACTGACTTCCCCGTATGGGTAAAAACAAGATTACGCTTGCCTGGCGTACACCCCGTCACCTTCTGAATCGCATCAACAGCACAGGTTGGCGCACCGACATAGGCATAAACATCCTTCATATTGTTCATGTCATCGCCCATCTCACGCATCAGTGCCTTCGATATACGATATCCCATGGCAATATCCAGACAATAACAGCCATGGAAGGCCACAACTTCATCAAACTCCTTCTCAGCATACTCGGCTACATTTCCATTCACGGCCTACCCTCCGAGCACATGCTCAAGAAATATCATTAAAAACTTAACGTCATACCCGCCGTTAATGAAATCTTTTTATAATCCCCCAGGGATCTGCCCACGCCTATCACGTCCTCCGTACTTAACACGAACTGCACCGGCAGGTTGGCATCGCTCAACTGGAAAGAGCCATTGGTATATGCTCTGATCCTGTCATTTACCTCATAACTCAAGCCAAAGGATATTGAATTAAGGGTAGACACACGATTTTTATTTTCGCCAGTCACACGAGAATATAACGCATCCGGATAAGGATAATAATTAAAACCAAAACTGTACGCTACATTACCGGACAACTGCGGGGAAAAAGACTGGTCAAACCGCATCATCATCACGATACCCCGATAGGCGTAATCACGCGCCCGTGGGTGGGTGTTCTTGCTCTGATTGTCCGTATAACTAAAGTCCAAAGTGGAGGACCGCCCTTTGCCTAACGACTGCGAAAATGATCCACCTGTTGAGTATGCGCCTGAATCGAAAAATGGACTGCCATGATTTGCCACATTCCGGTAGGAAAGATTAAGCCGAAATGATGTATTGGCTTTTTTTCTTTCATCAGGCTGAGCTAACCATTTCAATAACGCGGGCCTCTCAAAACGCCACCCCACATCCGCATAATAATTATCAGTAATACTGGCACGCTGCTCATTCAGCAATCCAGAGAGGTCCGTACGGGTCACACCTAACGTCATATTGCGTGCGGTCGGACCAAATGTGACGAAAGGTCCCACATCCAACCTGAGAAAGTCGGACTGGGTATAATGATAAATAACGTACGCCGGACTAAATGAAATTCCCGTGCGTATATCCCGCGTCAGCTTGTAACGATAGGTAAAGCTCGAACTCAGGTTTGATATGTACTCATAGAAAGGCTTATCGTCACTTAAATTACTATTGTTATCATATATAAGCGCATACCCCATGTTATAGGTAAAACCATTCACTCGCCGCTCCAACAGGGGAATTCTTTTTTCCGCGCCGTCCACTACCGTACTCGTACCGCCATTTTGAATGATATAGCGATACTCCTTGATTGCGTCCTCTTCCCGATTAGACTGTTCGTAAAGAAATGCCAGGCTGGCACGCGCACCCATATGACCCGGGGCGATGGCAATAATTCTCTGATAGAGCCTTTCCGCCTCACCCAAGGCACCTCGCCCAGACTGAATGAGCGCCTTATAGAATAAAGCAATTACATCATCAGCATTATCGGCTAATAAATCGTCGAAATATCGCTCGGCAAGGTCGCGCTTATTTTCAGCGTACAACTTCTTCGCTGTCGCCATGCGCAATCGAGCAATCAATTTGGCAACTTCATCGGGATCCTTTTCCAGAGATATGGCTTTTCCATACGCCTCAATCGCTTCAGCGTACTTGGTTTTATCATCCTGAAGCAGGCCGATATAGTTATGAGCTTTTGTATATCCAGGATCAATTCGCACTACCTCTCCAAACTCATGTAACGCTTCATCACGCATTGAATGGCGCGCATACAAGACACCCAAATTGAAGTGTGCCGGAATATCGTCAGGGTTGATTCGTAATATCTCCTTATAACCATCGCGTTGGTCTGCAAATTTACGGGCCTCCGTCAATTGCTCTCCATACTTTGCTTGCATATCCGCAAGTATCGCTTCCGCCTGCCTCGCATGCGGCGCATCCTTGCCTAGTGCAACAACCTTATCCAGAAACCTGGAACTCTCTACCAAATTCCCCATTTCCAGATAAAGTGCACCCAGGCGCAAATGTACCTCTGGATTTCCTGGTTCGAGCACCACCAATCGCTTCAGCATCTCTTCCGCCCGCCCAAGATCCTTTAGCTGACGATAGATTGTTCCCGCATTAAAGAGCGCACTTGCTTCATCGGGTTCAATATCCAGAACAGCACGAAACTCTTTTAACGCCCCCTGAAAATCTTCTTTCCTCAAAAAATCCGTCGCCTTGATAATACCCAGCCGGACAGTAGCCCTATGCGCCAGATCACTATCAGGCTCCAGCATAACGGTTCTTTTGTATTGCTCAACGGCAAGGGGCATCTTGGTAGCACGTTCATATACCCGTCCCAGATAAAAATACGGGGTCGCACTGCCTGGCGACAACTGCGCCACCTGCTTAAACACAACCTCTGCATCCTCCAGGCGATTAAAATTAAAATACGCCAAACCCACCGCGTGCAGCACACGCGGCTCATTCGCATAGTCACGGCGCAATATAGCCGTCAATGCCAATGCAGCATCCAGATTCCCTGCTTCTGCATATTGCCGGATCAACAACAAATTAAGATTTTTTTCTGACTCGAAAGCGTCTACTGTACCAGGCGCCTGCTCCACAACCGCCCTGTATTGTCGTATCGCATCATCAACTCGGCCAAATCGCTCATACGCCAAGGCCAGAGCCATGCGCACCTTCATGTTCTTCGGCACCAATCCGACGCTTTTCTGGAGGTACTTTAATCCATTCTGTACGTCATTCTTACGCACATAAATGACCCCTAAATGATAATAAGCTTCCGCACTATTGACATTCAACCTTGCAATTTTGTTAAAAATCTCTATAGCACCCTCAGGATCACCACCATCCAGCAGGGCTTTACCCTGCTTCATTAAGTCATCCAACTCCATGGCTTCTGGTGTTAATTTCTCTACAGCATTATTATCAACGGCAACGACCCTCACAGGAAACATGAATACGCCTTGAAAAAATAGCAATATAATAATGATTTTCTTCACGATGTCTCTACTGGTATCCATGCGATGAAATCAATGTCCATTACCAAACATATCCGAGTTGCGTTTGGCACATCTATTAATAATAAATATTAGCTCTTATCAGGGCTTTCCATCCATTAAACGAAAGTGTCAATGGATTATATCCAGAACCATTTTCCGAATTGTATTCCATATTTTGAGTTTTTGGATTCGGACGTATAGGAACGTCAACAAAAAGATTATCAGTATCCAGAAAGTCCGTTCTTACCCGGGAATCACGCAATGAAAAATCCCGGACACCATAGGCATAGCCGGACTCAAAGCCAATTGACAACCATTTTCGTAAAAATAATTCAGCACCGAATCCCACTTGCAGCAGCAAGACGCCTGTGGCCTGTGACTGAATAACTATGTTCTTTCTGAAACTTTCTACAGGCCCATCGACAAAGAAAAAAGCCCAGTCCTCACGATAATCAATATCAAAAATTTCGTGCAAAGAAGCTCGGTAATAGAGGTTGAGTTTCTCAGGACGTCGAATGACGTTATGACGCCATCCCATAAAAAATTCATTATAGGAAAGCTTGCCACGCCGACTATTACTTACCCGCGACAATACGCCCTGAATAGGTAAAACACCGTTTGCGGAGGCCTCTGAAGCAGCCTCCCAGGAACTGCCGCCAATCAAAAACCAGATTTCATCGCTCATTTTCCATTGAAACTCAATACCTGCCGATGGCCCGTAGTCTATGCTTGGCAATGGATTTTTTAACAGGAAGGTTCCCTGAGTCGCCGTATCCCCCACTAGCAGTACGTCTGCCCTGCCAGAAAAGGGCGCACGAAACACCCCTTCATTTAATTGCTTCAGGGACGGCACATGAATTCCTACAACAGGAGAAAAACTCCACTCACTCGCTTCCTGACGAGCATATGCAACATTCGATGTTATCAAAAAAACAGCCAGCAACAGCCCGTGCAGGATATGAGGCTTGCAGGTGAGTATTTTATCCCGCACGATGGGACGCCTCTTGAGGGGAGCGTAACTTGATATATGAAAACACCACGGGTAAAGCGATGAGCGCCGCAAGGCAGCTGACTACCATGTAAGCGGCTACAAAATACCCCAGCTTCTCATGCGGCGGAAACTGCGAGAAAAATAGTATCAGGAAGCCTGTCGTCACTACTATTGCATTCAAGACAATGGTTTTCCCGACACTGCGCAACGTCTCCTGCGCCGCGCGCAAATCGTCGCCAGATCGGGTGCTCTCACGTTGATCACCAAGCTTGGCACGCTCACGCCGATACCTGAAAATATAATGAATCGCAAAATCCACACCCACACCAATAGCAACGCCTGCTGCCAATGTAGTGGAAACGTCAATCGGAATACTCATAAAGCCAGCATATCCGGCAATCAATGCCGTCGCCAGGCTCACGGGAATAATCGTTATCAATCCCAGCACTATGGAACGAAACAACAGCGCTGCCAGTAAAAATATCCCCAGCTTCGACAGAATAATCGCCAACCCCTGGCCTTTGATCAGCAAATCTGCCCAGATGTAGGAATTATTCGCCGAACCTGCCAGATTCACTTTGACGTTCAATCCCTGCATTTCCTGCGCAACAAATTCATTAACACCATCAATGATGACCTTCAAATCACCGGTGTGGTCTGTTTTTATAAAAAATATTATGTTCGCCTGACGGTAATCATAGTCTATAACCTCATTCAGCAAAGCGGGTTGCCCGGAAATGGAAAACAAAAATAAATCTTCCGTGATTTCTGCCTGGGTCGGCGGCAACGCATCCGATCCTGGCGCATCCGCGTAAAGCGTCTTGTTCATGCTCTTTAGATAATCAACTACCGACAACGAATCGCCAACATAGGGTAATTTTTCGATTTTATTTTGAAGCTGCTCGATCTTTTGCAACAATGCTCGCGACTTCATGGCATCTTTCTGCTCGCCCTCTACAACCACATTCAGGAACAAGGTGCCATCGAATTTTTTGTTAATCATGTCATTGGAAAGCGCGACCTCGCTCCCTTCCCTGAAATCACTCATCCAGCTCGAGTCCACCCGCAACAATGTTGCGCCATAAATACTGAGCAATAATGTGACAACTATCACGCCGATAACACCTGTTTTATACTTCAAGGCAGTACTGCCCCAGGACACCAGTGTACGAGTAATCATATCCTGTTCGGTATGCACACGTATTGCACGGCGCTTTGCCAGATAATTCCCTACCTTGGGCTTTAACTGGCACAGTGCCGCAGGCAAAAAAGTCACCGACAACAGCCAGCAATACATGATGCCCAACACGGTAAACAAACCGAATATCTTGAAGGGAGGCATTTCGGAGAACCACAGCGACAAAAACCCTATGGCGGTCGTGAGTGACGTCGTGATCAAGGGCGGGCCCAATTCCACAAGAACTTCGGACACAATCACCTTGCTGTCACGGTGTGGGTCATTTAATACATTATCGTAATAATTACTCAACAAATGTATTGTATTACCAATCGCCACAGCCACCAGAATCACAGGCAACATGGTGGAAATGGTATACATCGGCACATTCAGCAAGGCCATGGTACCCATGGTCCAGACAATTCCGATCGACACCATGAACAGTGGCAACACAACACCGCGTAACGTACGAAACACCAGAAAAAGAATCATCATGATCGCACCGACCAACAGGGGAATCATCGGTGGCCCCTGCCATGGCCACTGCAGACCCAGATCCTGCATGGCGTAGAATCCGGAGCTGACCTCTACAACCGGACGCCCTGCCAGATAAAACTGATCATTAGGATTAACGACAAGTGCCGCCGCACTGGGTGGCGATGGCGCAGGTGATGCCGCCTGACCTTGACCACCTTGCTGCCATTTCCGCCAATCACCTTCGCCTCCCCCTGCATTCTGTGAACCATCCCAGGTGCTGCCACCCCCTTCTTCTGCGGCAATAATCCCCTTGATCTGCCAATAGGTTTGGTATCGTGCAACAATACCTTCCTTTAACTTGGCGCGAATCATGGCAGCGGTACCATCTTCTGACACAATATTACCGACAAACAAATCCCGGTTGTCGTAAACCATTTTTTTGACCTGATCAATACCCGCCTGATCAGCCGGCACAGCTTCCATCAACCGCCGGGTACTGAGCTCCAATTCTGTACCGGTAAATACCGTGGCGGTGGACAATGAGGCAACATCAATAGTGCGATGGGCAACAACCCCGGGCAATGCCGCTACCTTTTCAGTAATACGTGCGATACGTTCCAGAGTCCTGGCATTGAAGATGCCATCTTTCTCGTTAACAATACCAATGATAACGGCATCCTTAACTCCAAATACATCGTGAACCTTTTCATCATAAAGAATCGCTGCATGCCCTTTTGGCAAATAAACACG
This sequence comes from Gammaproteobacteria bacterium, assembly GCA_023266055.1. Lineage (GTDB taxonomy): Bacteria > Pseudomonadota > Gammaproteobacteria > Ga007554. The sequence goes on from JAHFRW010000004.1 coordinate 13,675, forward strand.
CGCATCGGTCTCCCAGCGCAACTTGGGCAATTGCAGGGCAAGAAATACCGTGAGGACAACAACAAGAAAAAGAACAACCTTTGGGAAGCCAATAACCGCCGCGTATAATTTTCTTAGCATGGCAGGCAACAGACCCGCTTATTCGACCAGATCAGACATGCAGGAATCGCTAACAAGCCCCTCAATGTCATCATAATTATGAAAAGAGCTGTCACGAAAATACCTCAAAATGAATATTTGAATTCCATATAAATACGGTCATTGTCATGAAAGTTTCCTAAAAACTGCGGCCTTTGTTGTGCGGCAGCGATAAGATTATTAATAGTACCGGTACCCGAATCACCGAGAAAACCACTCCTGCCATAAAAAAGATCCAGCCCACCGCTCACCTGCAGTTTATCGGACACCTGGAAAGTAAGCTTGGGTTTCAACAAGGATTCTTCCATATTGATCAGGTAAATCCACAGAAATTGAAATACCGCCGAATTCTGTGGAAACTCTTTGCGGCCAAACAAACTGAACGCGCTATCATTTTGCGGCTGAATTAATCCATCATCATAATTTATGATATGCCATAGAGTATAACCGGGCGACAGATCCATACCGAAGATGTTGAAATCCAAACCCAGTCCCCAGCGAATATGATCACGCTGCAATTCGCCATTCGAATCGGTGAAACCATCACCATCTCTGTCAATGGTATTTCTTAACCCAAAATACTTATCCGTTACGTAAGCAGCTTCGGTTTTTACGATCACTGGACCCACTTGCTTAACCGCTGTAGCACCATACATACTAATACGGGTGTAGGTAGGATACAAAATAGGTGGGTTATTCGGCGTCTGGTCAACCCGCGCCGTACGGAAAATTACCGGAAAATCATCCCATGTATAAAAATAACTTAACGATAACTCCGTATCCAGAATATTGGTATTGACCTTCAGGCCCAGCTCCGAATTCTCCAATGCGAATGATTTAGGAAATTTTGTTAATACGTTACCATCATTATCACGAATGTCTTGCAGTAACTCCCATTCTGAACCCTGTGGTGCAGGCTTATGAAATTTGATTTCCGGGATCCAGAGAAATTGGTACGTAGTATCACCACGGTAATGATCCAGCTTTACAGTCCACAAGGGAATACGATAATCCAGCAAATCAGGAAGGATCAGCTCTCTAAAATCAATAGGGTTAATTTCATCAGTAATACGCACACCTTCCAGAACACCCCACACGACATACTGCTTGCCTATACGTATATCAAGATTTTTCAGAAAAAAATCCAGGTACATCTCGCGCGTCTCGGCGACAGGTGAGTCTTTTTCATGCGGCAGGGTTTCAACAAATACCAGGGGTTCCTGTGCGTTTCTTTCTGATCGCGCCGCAATGGTACGATAATCAAACAAGTCATAGGCCAGGTCATAATACGCCCAACCGGCATAGTTAAACCTCATCGTTTTACTGAAGGAATACTGGGCATTCAGGTAGGCTATATTACGTATCTTGGTAACCGAACGGGGTTCTCGCACACGATAGGCGGTTTCATTTTTCAGATACCCGGTAAAGCGCCATTTCGACCAAAAAGACTCCGTATTCTTTTGGTGAGCGTCCAGCCCACCTGACACCGTAAAATCCTGACCGGAATCCGCCGACTCGTCCAGCGCCTCATCTTCAGCCGCCTGCACGCCAGTAACGACCACGACGCTCCAGGCAAAACCCAGCGCAAACAGCCATGCTCTGCTCATACGTCTCACACCAACCCCTGACATTGATCACACAAAATAATGTGTGTTGCACCCGCCTGAACGCCCCCAGACACCAATCCCAACGTCACGGACACTCCTGGCAATAGCTGTCTGCCACAGGAGGAACAATCCACCTGCCTGTTTAAGCGAATCATTTCCCACCCCAACACGGAAGAGAACCGTTCTGTACCCTGTGCTGCTCGCTGCGATACCTCCTGGCCAGGCACCCTGCCAACCACTGGCTTTTGATCCCTGAAAGCTTCTTCCAGAATATTACGGATCAAAATCGAAACCGGGATACCCAAACCCTGGGCACGATCCATAACCTTGTCACGCAAATCCTTGGGAACGCGCGCGCCCAGGAACTCTTCCTTACGCTTCATCGCATCCGACAGCGCTTTATCACGCATCGCCTGCGCCCGATTGACGGCTCTATGGCGTATCATCACAACTCTCCCGCACCTTGAAAAATGTTTAACATATGTTAAACATACGGGCATTGTATGTCAATCAAACAGACTAACGAACTGATATCTACAAATAAAAATAAGGCCGGGGCGCCCCTCAAATACATTTGATTGATCTGAGTACGGCCCGGCCTTGACTGTGTCGTCAACATTTCCACTACATCAACAGACTTAATTCTCCCTAGCGATAACCCGACTTCAAGGTTCTCTCGGAATAAATATCATCTTTCAACCCCACATTAACCTCGACCTTGGTGACCTCAAACCTCGATTCATGCAAAGTCTGGACATTCTGCACGGCCACCTTATCCCACACATACGCCGGACCAGCTTTCTGCCATGAAAGCTGTTGTCGCTTCAGCAACTCACCCTTTCGATCATAATAGTCAACACGGGCCTTAACACAACCATCCCATGAAGGCGTCTTAAGAAACCACGATATTCTTTTGGAATACAGCGGACTTTTTTCACGCGGCGTGCTTTCTACCACATAGAAATCATTAGAACCCGCAGCTTCTATCTTGAGCAGCTTGTGATTGTCCTCATCCAGCATCCGACCACTGATATCTGCATACGTCAAATCCGAACCCAAAAAACTGTCGCCGGGATCCCGAATTGAAACACGGCGAACTTTTCGCAATGCCGGCAAATAAATCCATTGGTCAGCATTCTTGTCAGACTCACGGGTAAATGCCCAACGCATAAAGCCTGCACCCCGAGCATCTGGCGGCTCCTCGGTAAACAACACCATTTTATCGACAACACCGTCAGCACCCTTATAGTCCTTCCACAAGCGCAAATAAACATTCGTGCGCTCACTGCCTGTACTGTCCTTGAGAATAATGGTCAAGCGGGACCGCTGATCTTCCCCCGCATTTTTGTAGTCACAATGCTTCACCACCTCTTCGCCTGTCACGATCGGCGCGCTCTTCGGTGCCGCTTCTTCCGCCTGGGCCGGAACCACTACCGCACAACCACACAGCACCAACGGAGCCATCCAGCACCGCAAAATTTTAAATCTGGTCAATTGCACCATAAGATCTCCATTCCATTATTTACGAGAGCACCGCGTACATGACACCAGAAAGTCAGGGTCTAGGGCTTGGTAGCAGTAATCAGGGTAAACGGACTCGGCTCGGGCAACGGCCGGAAACTCACGTCACGGAACCCCACTTCTTCTGCCATTTTTGCCACTTCCTGTGCCGAATAGGCACGCCCGGCCGGGGTATGCACCAGCTGGTTCAAACCAATCAACACCGGCAACATCGGGCCGGTTTTTTCGGTATTCAAAAATTGCTCCTGCACCATCAGCACGCCCCCAGACTCCAATGCCTGGTAGGATTTACTGATGATCGACCTGATCACATCCGGCCCTTCCTGATTGATCATGGAAGACAGCAAGACGGCATCATAATTGGATGAGCCAAATGGATCATCGAGATAACTGCCTTCGCGTGTCGAGACACTTTCCCCGGCCCCATACATGGCGATGATATCCTTGGTAACACGCAGGGTCTGCGGCAGGTCAAAGACATCTGCCTTCAATCCGGGGTTCTGCTGGCAGAAAATAATGGAAAAAATTCCCGGCCCGCCGCCAATATCCACCAAGCGCTTGCGGCCCGCCAACGACACCTCCTGCGCCAGCAGTTCAGCCTGAGGAATGCCGCGATACAACATGCCCATGATATAAGTACGTGTCGCCTCATCCCCATGATCATGCTGCTTTACCACAACCGGCTCGCCACGCACCACGGCATCTTTCAGCCTCGACCAGGCAGGCACCCACGACTCAAACATCGAGACAATCCCCCCCTGATAGCGGGGGCCACCCTTCACCAGAAAAGTCGCGGCGAGCGGGGTATTACTATAATGCTCCCCCTGCTTGCTCAGCAGATCAAGCCCGATGCACGCGATCAAAATCATCTCCATGCCACGCACATCGGCCGCGCAACGCTTTGACAGCTCTTCAGCGGTTGCAGCACCTTCAGCAAGCTTGGTAAATACATCCAGACTGTTCGCCACATGCAGGACACTGGAATGCCAATAGGCCGAACTGATTTTCATTACTGCCATGGGGTCAAGTGCCGTCGTATCCGACATTGAACCACTCGCTACTGCACCCGCTTTATATGTTTGTGTAGTCACAATGGGCTCACCTTCTCTCTGTTAAGGCCTACATTAAAAACAACAAGGCTATTTAAACCAAAAACAGCAACGCTCTATGATATATCCATGCACCACAACGACGCAATGCCAATAGGCCGCTAAAAGAACCGATGGGAACACGCACCCCTAAAATCCGCACAAAAGAAAAGAGAAGGGGGGCACCCTTCTCTTTAATTTGCTCAGGCCCGTCATCCAGGGCAATAACTGCCCTGGATGACCAAGGACAATCTTTCTTTAGAACGCAGGAACCGGATTGAAAATACCGGCGACTGCACCGCCTGTGGCCAATGCCGGCGCGATCGCTGTGGAATTAAGGTCCGTAATCCTGACTGCGGTATTAGTGGTCACATTGCCCAATACCGAGGTCGCAAACGGCGCTGTACCCACGCCATTACCTGCACCTGTTACACTCTGCGCCACCCAAATCGCCTGAAGACGATCTGTTGCTGCCCAGGTAAGCGTCGCTGGATCGGTAGCACCCGCAAATTTAAAGCCACCTGTAGGGGCAACCAATGTACCTGCCGTCTTGACGGTGGTTGCAAAGCGCTGCTTATCGGTCGTGCTATCCAGCATGACTGTTTGATCCATATTCAAGCTGAGAGGAACATTCGCACCACCAACAGTGGTAGCACCCGTAAATGCGAAGGTAGACAGGAAGTCATTCGCGGTCGTGGTTGCACCTACAGGACGTTCGGAAACATCCAACTTGATACCAACCTCAGCCTTGTTGACTGTACTACCTACACCAGCAGTCGCACCTGTAGCCCAACCTGTTGCAATATCAGTGGTTGTGCTGAAACCTGTCTTGGTCAAGGCAGGAACATCACCGTCTACGATACGGGTTTTGGAAATAAGGCCCTGCACTGCGGTAGTACCAGCGACGCCAATCTGAACCAGATTTTCATCGGTGAACTTCAGCGTGCCAGGCGCTTGCGTAGCCCCTGCACCTGTTCCAGTCGCCCAGCCCTCGGCAAGAATGGTTTGAATATACGTCTTACCACCCGAGCTAAACTGAATTTGCTTAAACCCGGTACCTTCAGCCAAAACAGCACAAGATGCCACAGGACAAGTGGCTGTAACAGCACCCGAAGAGTTAACCGTCCAACTATCAGCAGTATACCCTGTTGGCCCACCTGCCGCAGCAACCCCTGACAGCAGTAGCGCCGCAGAGCCCACCGAGCTAGCGACCTTAAATACATTACGCATATGCATCTCCCCAATCATCAAAATAAAAATGGACAGGGACGCACCCCATCCCACCAAAAGACTCAAGTATCACCGTGAGTACAGTTTTAGCATGCTTTTTAATCAGGGTCAAGTTTATCGGCATCCATCCAAAAAAACTTAACCTCAAAACCGTACTACAACAAAGTTTTTTTCCAATCTGCCTTGTTTGGGCCAGTATACCCCCCCGAAATAATCTGTCAATCCCCGTCACGGACTTTCTGAAAAATTCCCCAAAAAACCTCTTAACTAATAAAAAACAATCACTTGTGAAGCGATCGGGCCCAAAAACCGCTCAAACAACACGTTGGTACAGACTAAGGGATCAAGGGTCGCGACAATTAGCTTCCGGGCCGCCCTAAAATTCAGGCAGACAGACTTATCACTATGCCAACCGTTAATCTTCATAATGATGGAATGAAACCGAAAATGGCCCAGCCACCCTCACCATCGCCGCCCGGTGCCCCATAAATACTCTATGCTATAATCCCGGCCTTATGCTCACTTACCCTTATATTGACCCGGTGGCAATCAACCTGGGGCCACTGAAAATCCACTGGTACGGCCTGATGTATTTGATCGGGTTTGGCACGGCATGGTGGCTGGGCCGCGTACGTGCGACGGCGCCTGGCTCGGGATGGACGGCGGACCAGGTCAGCGACATGATTTTTTATGGTGCGCTGGGCGCTGTGTTGGGCGGGCGATTGGGTTATATCCTGTTTTATGACTTACCCACCTATCTCGATAATCCCTTGAAGATGCTTAAAATCTGGGAAGGAGGCATGTCGTTTCATGGAGGCATGCTGGGCGTATTGCTGGCGATGTGGCTGCTGGGGCGTAAAACCGGTAAAACCTTTTTTCAGGTGACGGATTTTCTTGCACCGCTGGTGCCGATTGGCCTGGGCGCGGGACGCATTGGTAATTTTATTAACGGGGAGCTGTGGGGCAAGGTCAGTGATGTGTCGTGGGCCATGGTGTTTCCGCATAGCGGTGGACTGCCGCGCCATCCTTCGCAGCTTTATCAGGCACTGCTTGAGGGGCTGGTATTATTTCTGATTCTCTGGTTGTATGCACGTAAACCGCGCCCTACCATGGCGGTGTCGGGATTGTTTTTGCTATGTTATGGCCTGTTCCGTTTTGCCGTGGAATTTGTGCGCGAACCGGATCAGCAACTCGGATATCTGGCTTTTGGCTGGCTGACCATGGGCCAGGTGTTATCGGCTCCCATGATTGTGGGCGGCGTCGCGCTCATGGCATGGGCTTATTCCAGGAACCTGAAATCGGGTACAGAGACACAGAAACCGGAGATCTCGACTCCGAAACAGAAGCGAAGCTGATATGCAACAGTATCTCGACCTGATGCGCCATGTGCGAGACCATGGTACGTACAAACAAGATCGCACGGGCACCGGCACGCTGAGCGTGTTCGGACATCAGATGCGTTTTGATTTGCGTGCGGGATTCCCGGTGGTCACCACCAAAAAAGTACACCTTAAATCCATCATCCATGAATTGCTGTGGTTTTTACGCGGTGAGACCAATATACGCTATTTAAGGGAAAACGGCGTTTCGATCTGGAATGAGTGGGCGAATGCGGACGGTGAGCTGGGGCCTGTGTATGGTTATCAGTGGCGTTCCTGGCCAACGACCGATGGCCGCCATGTCGATCAGATCCAGCAGGTGATCCAGCAGCTTAAGACCAACCCTGACTCGCGCCGCATTATTGTGAGCGCCTGGAACGTGGGCGAGATCGAGAATATGGCGTTGCCGCCGTGTCATGCCTTCTTCCAGTTTTATGTGGCGAATGGCGAGTTATCATGTCAGCTTTATCAACGCAGCGCGGATATTTTTCTGGGTGTGCCGTTCAACATCGCTTCGTATGCGCTGCTAACCATGATGATGGCGCAGGTCACGGGACTCAAGGCCGGTGACTTTATCTGGACGGGGGGCGACTGCCATTTGTACAGTAATCATCTTGAACAGGCGGATCTGCAACTGTCGCGCGAGCCTTATCCACTGCCACAGATGACGCTCAACCCCGCCGTCCATTCCATTTTTGAATTTACCTACAGTGATTTCGAGCTTTCGGGCTATCAGTCACATCCGGCCATCAAGGCGCCTGTTGCAGTATGATTATCTCGCTTATCAGCGCCATGGGGCGCAATCGCGTCATCGGCATCAACAATACGCTACCGTGGCGACTACCGGCCGATCTGATGCATTTCAAACAGATTACGCTAGGCAAACCGGTGCTGATGGGCCGCAAAACCCATGAGTCGATTGGTAAACCCTTACCCGGCCGCATCAATATCATTCTGAGCAGTGACCACCATTATCAGGCGCCGGGTTGCATGGTGGTGCATTCGATCGAAGCGGCGCTGGCTGCCGCAGACGGCCACGCAGAGGTGATGGTGATTGGTGGCGCGTCGTTTTACCAACAATTACTGCCGCGCGCTGACCGGCTGCACCTGACCTTGATTGATGAAGATTTCAATGGCGATGCCTGGTTTCCTGAAATTCAGGATTCACAGTGGCAGGAAGTAGCACGCGTGGACCATGGGCCGGATGACGCCAATCCTTATCACTACCGTTTTTTGACGCTGCAACGAATACCCTCGGCGTAACCTGGAAAACAGCACCCCTTCCATGAACTGGCTTGGCAAACTGTCATTATTGCTTATCACACTGCTTCCCGCCCTGGCATGGAGCAATAAAGACTCCTCCCACACCGCAATTTTCATGTACAGCCACATTGGTGAACCAGGATACTCAAACACGAATATCAGCCTTAAGCAATTTGAAGCACATTTGGCTTATCTGGAAAAACATGACTACCAGGTATGGCCACTCGCGAAAATTGCTGACCACCTTAAAAACGGGCTGATCATTCCGGATCGCACCGTCGCCATTACCTTCGATGACGGCCATCTTTCACTGTACAAACGTGCCTATCCCCGCCTCAAAAAACGGGGCTGGCCGTTCACGGTGTTTATCTATACCGATGCGATTGACAAGCATCCAAAGCGCTATATTACCTGGGATCAGATGCGTGAAATGCGCCAGCATGGCGCCAGTTTTGCCAATCAATCAAAAACTCACGGCCATTTGACGCGTCGGCACAGCAATGAAAATGCCACTGCATGGTCAACCCGGGTACGTGCCGACATCGAACACGCCCAGCAGCGCATTCATGAAGAACTGGGTCATGACCCGGAGGAAACCCCCCGGCTGTTTTCCTACCCTTACGGAGAATATAACCTGGCGCTGGCAGAGATCGTGGAGGCAGCAGGCTATGTGGGACTGGGCGAGCAGTCCGGCCCCGCCGGCCCTTATTCCGACTTGCGGGTATTACCACGCTATCCGATATCCGAAGGACACGACAGCGTGGCAGAATTTGCCGTGAAGGCCAGCAGTCTGGCCTTGCCCGTCAGTGAGGTTACGCCGTGGGAACCGCTGCTCCCCCACACCAATCCACCCCGCATGGTGGCAACACTGGCCGTCGCCGCTGATGATGTGCGCCTGGATCAACTCGCCTGCCATGTCAGCGGGCAGGGCCGCGTCAAGGTAAAATGGCTGGATAAAAACAGGCGTCGTTTTGCCGTGCAGGCGTCACAACCCTTGCGCATGGGGCGCAGCCGCTATAACTGCTCCGCACCCTCGGTAAAAGAACCCGGACGGTATTACTGGTTCAGCCATTTGTGGGTCAGAGAGAACGACGGAAGGGTTACAAAAAGGCCAGCGTCTCGTCCCTGAGCTTGCGCCCTGCGCAAAGAGGGCTGATGGCCTGTTGTCCAGACCTTTAAATATCCTTATGGCGCGCCGACGCCAATTGCGCGGCATCAGCCAGGGTTAAATCAGCACGCAGATCAACATAATGCAGTGAAGCAAGGCGATTCCCGCTCATGATGGTGCGAATATCTTCTATATAGTCCTGACCGCGCTCTGAATACGCCATCAACCCACCGGCCAATGTCGCAGGGTCCAGAAACTCGGCCGTGCTGCGCATGCGTTCACGCAAACGCCATAAATCGCTATATACACGGCTGGTGTTTAAATTATTCACGTAAGCATTTACCGAGGCGCTCACCGAGGGGAACGTACGCATTGCAAGACCGATACCTGCCGGGCGTGCTGCCGGGAGCATGCCCTTGTCCTGGCTGGATGTCACATGACCAAACAGGTTGTTACCTTCACGGGCAAAGCGTGACAGACCCCAGCCACTTTCACTGGCGGCCTGAGCCAGAGCCAGGGAGGTGGGCACAACATCCAGACGCTGCAAAAGCTGCTCACGTACTGCGGGATAATCCAGCGAACCCCGCAGGCGATAGCGTTTTACGCGTTCGTCGAGCCAAGCGCGCTCCGCCGTGCCCGCAGTGGGCACACCGTTTTCAAACAGGTGCAAGGCGTAGGCGCGCTCCTGACGGATGTAGTCATTTTCAGCCAGCACGATAGGCAACAAAGCGCGGAAAAACAAGGATTTTTTGTGGGTGATGCTGGTCACACCATCAAGATCGGCGGGCAGTGACTCAATCGCAATACGCGGCACGGTTTTACCTGCAACCGGGGGCCAGGCATAGTCAAGGGAGTTAAACAGCTGATCCATTTCAGCGACGCTGGCAACGTCTACCTTGCGCAGCTTCACCGGCACGGGCGCCGAACGTACTTGAGCGGCCGCCAACGCACTGCGGACGGACAACTCCGATGTACTGCGCTGCTCCAGAACAACCGCCGTTGTAATCAGGGCTATGGCCGTAATGAGGGGCAAAGCCACCACACCGGCATTAAAAAGATATTTGTTACGTACCTGTTTCATCGCTGTTCATCCTCCGAAAACAATCCACTTGGTGTATACAACAACCCCGTGGCATCCTTGCAGGCTGATGAGCACATCATACCCGAAAACAGGGTAAACCGGAACTGTTTGGCAAATAAAATGTGATGGGGAGCACACTTGATACGAGACAATATTCCCTTAAATTCTTCAAATTTCGCCAATACCCTTTTAAATTCTAAAAAATTCACGCCATGCTTGACGCAATGAACTCCAAAAATCATATGCTTAAAATATATACAAAATGGTCGTGCATATAACTCAAAGATAGCAAGGTAATGTTCCCCCACATGGCAGCGATCCCGCCGCGCCAATCAAGCCCGCTGACTTCTTGTTTCTGGATACCCTAACGAAATAAGCTCGGCGCCGCCGACGAGAAGTTTTGCGCCTGATTCAGACTGCCAATCACCCGACCAGGATTGCGCATCAGCAATAACCGTGTGCCTCCTGTTTAACCCAGATTTTCCATTAGCCTCGTAGCGAGGGTGCGCAAGGTGCTGAAGATGGGCGAGAAAAGTTGAAAAACAGGCGAAGGCGTAGTCACTCTACGGTGACAGACTGTTTTTCAACTTTTCTCGCGCAGATGCAGTGCTTTGTGCGACCGCAGTAGAGTCTAATGGAAAATCTGGGTTTAACGCTCCCCAATCCATTTGCGTGCGTTACGGAACAGTCGCAACCACGGGCCATCTTCGCCCCAGCCGTCAGGGTGCCAGGAATGCTGCACGGTACGAAATACCCGCTCCGGATGGGGCATCATGATGGTGAAACGACCGTCCGGCGTGGTGAGGCCGGTGATACCCTGCGGCGAGCCGTTGGGATTGGCAGGATAGGCCTCGCTGGGCTGCCCGTAATTATCCACGTAACGCATGACCACCAGACCGCTGCCCAACACCTGCTCAGGGGTATCGTTGCCCATGAATTCGGCACGACCCTCGCCGTGGGCAACCACGATGGGCAGACGCGCTCCCGCCATACCCTGAAAAAACAACGAGGGCGACGGGGGGATTTCCACCAGGCTAAAACGCGCCTCGAACTGCTCGGAGACGTTACGCGCAAAGCGCGGCCAGTATGCCGCGCCGGGGATCATGTCACGCAGATGCGACATCATCTGGCAGCCATTGCATACGCCCAGGCCAAAGCTGTCGGAGCGCGCGAAAAAGGCCGCGAACTCGTCGCGCGTACGGCTGTGATGCAAGATTGATTTGGCCCAGCCGGCGCCCGCACCCAGCACGTCTCCATAAGAGAAGCCACCGCACGCGGCAATGCCCTGAAAATCGGCAAGGTGGGTATTGCCGCCAATAATGTCACTCATGTGGACATCAACGCTGTCAAACCCGGCGCGGTCGAAGGCGGCGGCCATTTCGACCTGACCGTTAACGCCTTGCTCCCGCAGAATGGCAACACGAGGTCGTGCCCCTTTTTTAATATAGGGCGCGGCAATATCATCCGCAGGGTCAAACGTCAGCACCACGTTCAGACCGGGATCGCCGGCATCGAGAATGCGGTCGTATTCCTGTTGCGCGCATTCCGGATTGTCCCGCAGGGTTTGCATGCGCCAGGTGGTTTCAGACCAGTCACGCTGAAAGTCCACGCGCGGCGCGGCCAGTATTTCATCACCGCCATGCGTGAAGACAATGCGATCCGTGTCATTGACGCTTCCCAGGACGTGGCTATGCTTCCCCAAACCGGCTCGGTGCAACAGGGCCAGTACGCCATCGGTGTCAGCATGCCGCACCTGCAGGACTGCGCCCAATTCTTCATTAAACAACGCAGCGATCTGCCCTTCCATCTGACGCCCCCCCAGGTCATCCAGCGCACAGGTGACGCCGGTATGCGCCGCAAAGGCCATTTCACAGAGCGTGGCAAACAGTCCACCGTCGGAGCGGTCGTGATAGGCCAGCAGCAGGCCGTCCTGGTTCAAGGTCTGGATGGCCGAGAAAAACGCCTTGAAGGCCGACACATCGTCGAGATCCGGTGCGTGACGTCCCACCTGTTTGTACACTTGCGCCAATGCCGAGCCGCCCAAACGATTACGACCTTTACCCAGATCAATCAGGATCAGGTCTGTATCGCCCTGATCGGTACGCAACTGCGGTGTGAGGGTTTTGCGGCAGTCTGTCACGCGCGCGAAGGCGCTGATAATGACGGACAGGGGCGCCGTCATGCGCTGCTCCTGACCCTGCTCGTCACGCCACACGGTTTTCATGGACAGCGAATCCTTGCCTACCGGAATAGCAATGCCGAGCGCTGGGCATAGCTCCATGCCCACGGCTTTGACGGTATCAAACAAAGCCGCGTCTTCACCGGGGTGACCGGCCGCCGCCATCCAGTTGGCGGAAAGCTTGACTTCACTGATATCCGCAATACACGCCGCCGCAATGTTGGTGAGCGCTTCACCGATGGCCATACGTCCTGATGCGGCGGGATTGATCAGTGCAATCGGTGCGCGCTCGCCCATGGCCATGGCTTCGCCATAATAGCCAGGGGGATAGCCATCCCCGGAACCACCGCTGACATGCCCCTGATAGTCGTTGCTGGTCACCGCGACATCGGCCACCGGCACCTGCCACGGCCCCACCATCTGGTCACGCGCCACCAGACCGGTGACGCTACGGTCACCAATGGTGATCAAAAAGGTTTTGTCGGCCACCACGGGCAGACGCAGTACACGTTGCGCAGCGTCGTATAAATTAATGCCACGGGTATCAAATTCCGGTTTATGGAAGGGGTTATGGTACGCATCACGGAACATTTTTGGCGGCTTGCCCAGCAGCACGGCCATGGGCATGTCTACCGGGGTATTGCCAAGGTGAGCGTCACCCACTTCCAGATCCACGCCCTGCCCACCGGTTTCGGCGGTCGCTTCGCCCACGACGGCATAAGGACAGCGTTCACGTTCACATATCGCCTGAAACACCTCCAGTTGATCCGTATTCACCGCCAGCACATAACGTTCCTGCGCCTCATTGCACCAGATCTGCATGGGCGACATGCCGGAATCGTCGTTGGGAATGGCCCGCAACTCAATGCGCGCGCCCCGACCACTTTCATGCACCAGTTCGGGCAGGGCATTGGACAAGCCCCCGGCACCCACATCATGTATTGATACAATCGGATTGGCGTCACCCAACTGCCAGCAACGATCGATGACTTCCTGACAGCGGCGCTCCATTTCCGGATTGCCACGCTGCACGGAGGCAAAATCCAGCGCCTCGGCACTGGCGCCGCTGGCCACTGACGAGGCGGCGCCGCCGCCCAGACCAATCAGCATCGCCGGGCCGCCCAGCACCACCAGTTGTGCGCCTGCGGCAATCACGCCCTTGGCAACGTGGCCGGGGCGTATCGACCCCACGCCCCCTGCGATCATGATGGGCTTATGGTAACCACGCAACTCCATGTTGTGCGGCGCCGGCCCTGCGCCGGGCACCCGTTCTTCATAAGTACGAAAATAGCCACACAGATTAGGGCGCCCAAACTCGTTGTTGAATGCGGCCGCGCCCAGCGGGCCTTCGATCATGATATCCAGCGCCGAAGCGATACGCCCCGGCTTGCCATAATCACTTTCCCAAAGCTGCACCGCGCCCGGCAAACGCAAATTGGACACGGAAAATCCACTTAACCCTGCCTTGGGTTTGGAGCCGCGCCCAGTGGCGCCTTCATCACGGATTTCCCCGCCCGCCCCCGTCGCCGCACCGGCAAACGGCGCAATCGCGGTGGGGTGGTTGTGCGTTTCCACTTTCATGAGGATGTGCGCATCTTCCCGCACATGCACATAGCGGCGGCTCGCCGCATCAGGGAAAAAACGCGTGGCGGGATAACCTTCGATCACCGAAGCATTGTCCTTATACGCCGATAACACTCCCGCCGGATGCTGACGAGCGGTATTGCGAATCATGGCAAACAGACTGAGCGGCTGCGGCTGGCCATCTATCGCCCAGCCCGCATTGAAAATCTTGTGGCGGCAATGCTCGGAGTTTGCCTGGGCAAACATCATCAACTCGACATCAGTGGGATTGCGCCGGGACTGGCCGGGGCCATTGCCTGTCCCCGTAAAGCTTTCCATCAGGTAATCAATTTCATCGTCACTCAATGCCAGCCCGAGTTGCCGGTTGGCCCCCACCAGCGCGTCACGGCCACCCCCCAACACATCGATTCGCTGCAAAGACGCGGGCTCCATCTGACGATACAAGGCATCGGCGTCATCAAAACTGGTCAGCACCGTTTCCGTCATGCGATCATGGATCAAATCCACCAGCGGGGCATACTGGTCAGCCGTCAGGCCGACACGCATGTTACCCGCCACCTCAACATAATACGCAATGCCCCGCTCCACGCGCCGTACCGCAGACAAACCACAATTATGCACAATATCAGTGGCCTTGCTCGACCACGGCGAAAGCGTACCCAGACGCGGCACGACCAATAGCAATTCACCATCGGGCTGTTGCACTTCACGTGCGGCACCCTGGCCGAACAATCCGCGCAGCAATGCCTGCTCATCCCCCGCCAGAATACGCTCCACATCCACGAAATGCACAAATTCCGCAGTGATATGTCGAACTTCAGGAATCCACTCACGTACTGCAGTCATGAGCTTGTCGAGACGGAACGAAGAAAGGGCAGCGGCACCGCGCAGTCGAAGCATGGGGATCTCACAGATCTGTTGGAAGAGGGCTATTCTACCACTAGTGCGCACCTCCCGGCATTACCCTGACCCTACTACGATGTCACACCCTGAACACGGCCAACAGATCCAAAATCCCCCATACACAGTAATAACGTCCGTCAAAAAATTATTTTCACGCTCAGCCTGCAATACAGCCCCCCGCCAAAGAAAAAAATCAAATAATTATAATCACTTACAATAAGACAAAAGGCTCGCTACCACATTAAAAGAACCTGCTTGTACTCTTTATAACATTATGTTATGGTCAAAAAATGTAAGAAGCATTGTTAGCGCGGATACCGCGCATGGTATGGAGATGCCATGAAAACCCAAACGCCAAGCAGGGTATCAGGGAAGCTTAATCTGCTCAAAAGTCGTCTATGGAACACAGGTTTCCAGCTTTCGCTGGGCGCGCTCTTGGCCACAGCGGCCCATGCAGAGTTTGACCTTAATTTTCAAGCCAATCCCAATCGGTTGGCTACCGGCATGTGGGCGGCCACTGACTTTAGCGGAAATCAAATCCGGTCGCGTGGCTTTGACTGTAATCGGGGATCAAACATCAATTGTGCGCACGGTCAATTCACGGACCCTGAAAAAACCCCTTTTCTCCTGGAAATCGTCCCTGATCCAGTGACCGGTCAAAATTATTTTCACATGATTGTAGGCGATCTCACCGCCGGTTTTGCCCAGGAAAGCTATGTAAAGGTCAGCAGTTCATTCTGGCCCGGATCAAATGCAGCGTCCTCATCGGGCGGCGGCATGGTCAATGGCGGGGGACTGAGCACCGGATCATTTCCGGGGTTTGGCCCCTTGCTGAGCACCCAATCAAATCATGGAAATGCCACGGGCAACCCCACCACCGCTCAAATCCGGCAAGTGTTGACCAGTGGCGAGATATCACAGGAATTTCTCAAAAACACTTATGTGAACAAACCCAAAATCAGCCAAACACTCACCACTGCGGAAGTCTCTGCCCAGTTTGTGCTGGATATGAGCACAATACCTTATACGGGTGCTGCGGCAACCAGCACGCCTGCCATCATTACCAACACCCTCGATTTTGCCGATACCACGATACCCGGTAAATTCAACATGGCTACCGATAAACAAAACTCCACTGTGTCCGCAGGACGCTTTACGTGGACACCAGGCACAAACTCTTCTATCGGAAATGCCGGAGGGGTTTATAGCTACGCGGAGGGCGGCGCAAATGTTGATACTATTGACTGGATGACATTTTACAATCCGGCAAACAACACCTGCTGGTCATATAACGGCCCTGCTGGCTGCGTACCCTGAGCAGAAATACACAGACCTGCTGACAAACCAAGGCGTTAGCACGCCACCCTATTGACATAAAACTCCCGGCGGAATACCCGCACCATTGTTCAAGAATCTACCGGGCAGAATTCTCTGTTATTATGCAGCATGATCCGTCAATCTCGCGCCTCGTTATCGCGCAACGTTGCACACACCATCACCCGGAAATTTCATGGCCAGCGTACTGATTCCTCTTGCACAAGGCTGCGAAGAACTCGAAGCCGTTACAATCATTGATCTGCTACGCCGCGCGGGCATAACGGTGGTCACTGCGGGGCTCGATAACGGTGCTGTACGCGGTAGCCGTGGCACCGTGCTGATACCCGACACCACACTTGATCAGGCATTGCACCAGGCGTTTGACATGGTAGCACTCCCCGGCGGCCAACCCGGTGCGAACAACCTTAATGCCGATGCGCGCATTCATACTTTGCTGAAAACCATGGCAACTCAAGGCAAATACATTACCGCCATATGTGCCGCACCACTGGTACTAGCAAACGCCGGCATGTTGCATGGCAAACAGGCCACGAGCTTTCCCGGCGTACTGGAACAGATGAACTTACCAGAGGTGAAATTAAAAACAGCGGCGGTAGTGCAGGACGGCAAGATCATTACCTCACGTGGGCCGGGTACCGCCATGGATTTTGCACTGGTGCTGATCGAAGTACTGGTGGGCAAGATCAAACGCGATGAAGTGGAAGCCGCGTTGGTACGCACCTAATCCTTATCATCCGGCCATGCAAGAAACACCATAATCAACCCCACGCCACCCAACAGCCAGGTGAGCAATGGCGCATTGACCAGCATCGCGGGCGAATTTCCATCCAGTGCCTTGACAACAGCCGCACTGATAATAAACGCCGCGCCCACCACCGCAGCAAACATGCGCTGATTTGAACGCTTGATTTCGACACGGATTTTTTCAAGCTCGTCGGCTTTCCATTCCACGCGCAGCTTGCCGTCATGAGCCTGCTTCAACACATCATGCATCAACGCAGGCAAATGCGGCAATTTCTCCGCCCATTGCGGGGCCTGCTGGCGTAACGCCTTGATGAGCGCGCGGACACCGACCTGTTCACGCATCCAACGCTCCAGAAACGGCTTGGCGGTGGTCCACAAATCCAGATCCGGGTATAACTCACGCCCCAAACCTTCGATATTCAGCAGGGTTTTTTGCAACAACACCAACTGCGGCTGCACTTCCATATTAAAACGGCGCGCCGTCTGGAACAGCCTTAACAACAGATAACCAAATGAAATATCTTTGAGCGGACGCTCAAAAATCGGCTCGCACACCGCCCTGACGGCAGACTCGAATTCATCAATACGTGTGCCGGCAGGCACCCATCCCGATTGCACATGCAACTCGGCTACACGCCGGTAATCACGATTAAAAAAAGCTAGCAAATTCTCGGCCAGGTAACGCTGGTCATCACTGCTCAGCGTCCCCATAATGCCAAAATCAACGGCAATGTATTTGCCCACAGGAGAAACAAAAATATTCCCGGGATGCATGTCTGCGTGAAAAAAATTATCACGAAATACCTGGGTAAAAAAGATTTCCACGCCACGCTCAGCAAGTTGCTTTAAATCCACACCCTGTTGCTGCAAAGCATCCACATCACTGATCGGCACGCCTGAAATACGCTCCATCACCATCACATTACGCCGCGTATGCGGCCAGTAAATGCCTGGCACATAGAGCATGTCAGATGTTGAAAAATTACGTCGCAACTGCGAAGCGTTTGCCGCTTCGCGCATCAGATCGAGTTCACCAAGTATGGTTTTTTCATATTCGGCAACAACGTCTCGCGGCCGCAGGCGGCGCGCCTCCTTCCAGTAGCGTTCCGCAAGATCGGCAAGAATATATAGCAAACCCAGATCACGCTGTATGGTTTTTTCAATGGTGGGGCGCACCACCTTCACCACCACCTCCTGCCCGCCGCATAACCGCGCAACATGAACTTGCGCAATGGAGGCCGAGCCCAGCGGCGTTTCATCAAACGCTTCAAATACCTCTGACAATGGTTTGCCGTAAGCACGCTCAATGATCATGCGCGCTTCCAGCCCGGAAAAAGGCGGTACGCTGTCCTGCAGGCGCGTCAACTCTTCAGCAATATCCGGCGGCAACAAATCAGGACGTGTAGAAAGGGCTTGACCAAACTTTACAAAAATCGGCCCCAAATCCTCCAGAGCGCGACGAATGCGTACCGCACGCGGCAGCTGCGTTGCGCGCAACCAGTGCCACGGCAACAGATACAGAACGAAGCGAAAGGGACGAAACAGATGGGTAGCGAGAATAATTTCATCAAGGCCATGCCGCGCCAGAATGCGGTTAATATGCAGCAGACGTAATACCTGACCCGCTCTTATCACGCCCCGCTCACTCTATACATCATGGTTATGCTGTACCTGTACGGATGATTTCCGGACAAGCCAGGTGTGCAGACGCTGCACACGCGCTTCCAGCCGATCCACATCTGAACGCAAGATATCGATGTGTGCAAGAAATTCGTCAACTTCGCCACGCACGGGTAAGTCACGGCTTTCTTCATGCAGATACTCTGCAACATCACGACTGACCGTGTCCAGCGTGTTACGCCCCCACTCACGCATACCACGCGCCACATTGCCCACCTGATGCGCAATCACATCTCCGGTCATCCGCGACAGATGCTCTTCCCAGTCAACATCAATGCCATCAAGAACGGCCTTAAAACGTTGCCCTAGTTCAATATCACCACGAATTTCCACATCTCCACCAAACAGCGTCCCCTGTTCATGCCGGGTGATGCCAAGCCGCGCCAACGCCAGAGGCGCGCCGCTCAACCATGCATCCGGCACTTCCGCGCACTCACCTTCAACACGGATGCCTGCTGCATGCGGCAATAAATAAAAGACCACATCAAGACCACGAAGTTCGATGGCGATCACCTTCCCGGTCAACGCACCCAAACGCTGCAAGGTATCGGCATCAAGGCGCAAATAGCTGTTTAGCGCCAATCCTATTGCCGAAAAAAACAGAGCCGGGGGTTTCATGGCCTATGATCTCACAGCTTGTAACCACGATGCAGGGCGACAATCCCGCCAGCCAAATTAAAATAACTGCACCGCTCCAGACCCGCGCGCTCCATCATTTTCTGTAAGGCTTCCTGATCCGGATGCATGCGTATCGACTCTGCCAGATAACGATAACTATCCGCGTCACCCGCAATCACTTTACCCATTACCGGTAATAGCTTGAAGGAATAAACATCATAAACGGACTTAAGCCCCGGCACCGCAGGCTGCGAAAATTCCAGCACCAGCAATTTACCACCCGGTCGTAACACCCGACACATTGAACGTAACGCGGCATCCTTGTCCGTTACATTGCGCAATCCAAATGCAATGGTAATACAGTCAAAATAATTATCAGGAAAAGGTAATTGCTCGGCATTGGCCTGAACATAGCGCACATTACCCACAATACCTTTATCCATCAAGCGGCCACGCCCGGTATTAAGCATGCTGGCATTAATATCAGACGCCACAACTTCACCGGTGTTCCCCACCTTTCGCGAAAATTCCGCCGCCAGATCACCCGTGCCTGACGCCAGATCCAGCACGCGCTGTCCCGCACGTACGCCACTGACTTCAATGGCGAATCGTTTCCACAGGCGGTGTACGCCAAACGACATGACATCATTCATCACATCATATTTCGATGCGACCGAATCAAATACCCGGGCAACCTTGCGCGCCTTTTCGGCCACCGGCACACGCTCAAATCCAAAGTGGGTCGTTGTACTCCTGCTCAATTCAGGAGCTGCCGCAACAGGGGGTTTTTCAGATGGATTCATACAGCCTCCCAATCAAGATGTTGTAAGGGGTTCCTGGCGAACATGCCCGACCTTGGCCAGCCGCGCCAAATACTCCTGCCACAAACCCTCGTAATTCGTCCCCAGCCTGTAAAGCACATTCCAGGAATACAGCCCGGTATTATGCCCGTCGTCAAAGACCAGGCGCACCGCATAGTTACCCACCGGCTCTATGGTCGTGATACCCACATGCTCCTTGCCAACCTGCAATACTTCCTGCCCCGTGCCATGCCCACGCACTTCTGCCGAAGGCGAGTACACGCGCAGATATTCACAGGGCAAATTAAAGTGTGCGCCATCGTCGAAAAAAATTTCCAGGATACGTGACTTTTGGTGCAGGCGAATATCCGTTGGCCTGATTTTATCGTCCATTGCCATATGATCAATTACCCCTGCCTAGAGAATATACCGGCTTAAATCTTCATTTTTTGCCAATCGGGCAAGATGCTCATCGACATAAGCCACATCAATCTCCAGTGTCTCGCCACCCTTATCTGACGCGCCAAAGGAAATTTTTTCCAGCAACCGTTCCAGCACGGTATGTAAACGGCGCGCGCCAATATTTTCCGTACGCTCATTGACGTGCCATGCCATTTCAGCAATACGCATGATGGCGTCCTTGGAAAAACTGATCGTCACTCCTTCTGTTTCCAGCAGTGCACAGTATTGCTCTGTCAGGGATGCATTGGGTTCGGTAAGAATACGTACAAAATCACCAATACCAAGTGCTTCCAGCTCCACACGAATCGGCAAGCGCCCCTGCAATTCGGGAATCAGATCCGATGGCTTGGATAAATGAAAGGCCCCTGAAGCAATAAACAAAATATGATTCGTACGCACGATGCCAAACTTGGTTGATACCGTGCAGCCCTCAACCAATGGCAACAAATCACGCTGCACGCCTTCACGCGATACATCCGGCCCGCTATGTTCACCGCGCTTGGCGACCTTGTCTATCTCATCAATAAAAACGATACCGTTCTGTTCAACATTATGAACCGCGCGGATCTTGATATCCTCTTCATTAACCAGTCTGGCGGCCTCTTCGTCCATCAGCAATTTAAAACCTTCTTTAATCCGCACCTTGCGCGGACGGGTACGTCCGCCACCCATATTCTGAAACAGGCTTTGCAATTGATTGCTCATATCCTCCATGCCCGGTGGCGCCATAATTTCCACACCGGCAGGCGCTACACTCACCTCAATCTCGATCTCACGCTCATCCAGTTCACCCTCACGCAATTTCTTGCGAAATTTCTGGCGCGTCGATGAAGCATCGGTATCCGCCTGAGATTGCCCTGAATTAAAGCCACGTGGCGGAGGCAGCAAGATATCAAGAATACGTTCCTCAGCTGCATCTTCGGCACGGTGACGTACCTTGCGCATCTCTTCTTCACGCGTCAACTTGACTGAGGCCTCCATCAAGTCACGAATAATGGATTCCACATCGCGGCCTACATATCCCACTTCCGTGAACTTGGTAGCTTCTACCTTAATAAACGGTGCGTTGGCCAACTTTGCCAAACGCCGGGCTATTTCGGTTTTCCCGACACCGGTCGGCCCAATCATCAGGATATTCTTGGGGGTAATCTCACCGCGCAGCGGCTCGGCAATCTGGCTGCGCCGCCAGCGATTACGTAACGCAATGGCCACGGCGCGCTTTGCTGCGGCCTGGCCAACAATATATTTATCCAGTTCCTGGACAATCTCTCTCGGGGTCATTGCAGACATGGTATTTTCGGAAGGCATCACGTCAGCTTGCGCTGACCGATTCCAGCTCCTCTATAGTCAAATTATGATTAGTATAAACACAGATATCGGCCGCGATGCCCAATGCCTTTTCGACAATGGTACGCGCATCCAGTGTAGTATTTTCCAGCAACGCCCGTGCCGCTGCCTGCGCAAAAGCACCGCCGGAACCAATCGCCATCAAGCTGTTTTCCGGTTCAATGACATCACCATTACCGGAGATAATCAGCGACACGTGCTTGTCGGCTACTGTCAGCATCGCCTCAAGGCGTCTCAGCATGCGATCCGTACGCCAGTCCTTGGCCAGCTCAACCGCCGCACGCTGCAAATTATCGGAATACTTCTCAAGTTTACCCTCAAAACGCTCAAACAATGTAAACGCATCCGCCGTGCCACCCGCAAAACCCGCAATCACCAGGCCATTATACAAACGCCGTACCTTACGTGCATTACCCTTCATCACGGTATTGCCCAGCGACACCTGCCCGTCGCCACCGATGACTACACAGCCGCCACGGCGCACTGATAAAATTGTTGTACCATATAGTTGTGCCACGTTGTGCTCCAAGGAAAACCCTCACCTTTCTTCAAGGAAACCCCGATTGTACACTATCCTGGTATTTTTGAGGCGCTGCAGAAGCCGCAGGCAGGTTACGGCAGAATATCCCGACAGGGTTATCCTGGATTTGATTTCAATCGCTTTTTTCTTGGCCTGGCGGCAATGGCGGCGTGCCGAGCCGCCACCTCCCGCGCTTTTTTTGCCCATATACACAGCTCGACCCCATCCTCCAGGATCTCCACCGGCACTTCGTAATACTGCATGATCAGCGGCTTGTCGTCAAAGGGCTGAAAAGCCTCCATCCCGGCCTCTTCATAGTCGGGTCGATTAACATCATCCACCTTGAAATACAGGCGATCATTGGCAATCAGCGCGCAAAATTCACCATCCAGATATAAACCCACGCCACCGAACATTTTTTTGGCAACAACAGAACCGGCCATTACCAACTGCTCCAGCACATAGCCCTGATAACTAGCACTAACCGGCATCGTAGCAAAAACATCCTACAGTGTGATCGTCCACCATCCCTACGGCCTGCATAAAAGCATAGCAAATGGTCGAGCCCACAAACTTGAATCCCCGCCGCACCAGATCCTTGCTCATCGCATCTGATTCTGCCGTTTTGACGGGAACATCCTTGGCCGACTGCCGGGCATTTTTAAGGGGTTTACCGCCCACAAAATCCCAAATATAGGCATCAAAGCTCCCAAACTCCTTTTGCACCGCCAAAAATGCCTGGGCATTTCTCACCGCTGCCGCCACCTTCAAACGGTTCCGCACAATCCCCGCATCGGCCAGCAATGTCACAATCTTCTTATCGTTGTAGTGGGCAATTTTCCGCACATCAAAACCATCAAACGCCTTGCGATAATTTTCACGCTTTTTGAGTATCGTCAACCAGCTCAATCCAGCCTGCGCGCCCTCTAAAATCAAAAACTCAAACAACAGGCGATCATCGTGTATGGGCACGCCCCACTCGGTATCATGATATATGATATATTCCACATGATTTACACCCGCCCACTCACAACGTGAAGTCATTACCCACCCTCCTCACACGCCATACGCTGAAAAAAATCCGCCATCGTTCGCCCCGGCTCATCCGTGAAACTCTGCTTCAGTACACTCAATTGCCTAATTCTGTCCAACCGGAAATTGCGGAAATCATTGCGCAGTTCGCACCATGCCGCAAGCGTCCACGTAGCGCCCCAATAAAAAAGGCCCAGCGGTAAAATCACCCTTTCCGATGCTTGGTCATCTGCCCGCACATACATTAAAAACACCTTCGAGCGTAGCGCAATCGCACCACGCAATGGCGTTAACGCCGCCTTCATCTCGCCAGACACATGATAATCCGGCACATATAAAGGCAAATCAGCAAGCCGGCTCTTCAATCGGGGTGGCAATACCGCGTCCACCTTCATCAACACATCTTCTGCCGCCCGCGCCAAGGCAGCATCCGCCCAGCTACTGACAATACGCGTGCCCAGCACCAACGCTTCAAGTTCCTCGCGGGTAAACATCAACGGCGGCAAATCAAATCCTTGCCGCAACACATACCCTACCCCCGCCTCACCTTCAATCGGCACACCAGAACACATCAAGTCCTGAATATCACGATAAATGGTGCGCTCGGAAACCTCCAGCTCTTCTGCCAAACGCTGCGCCGTCGTCAACTTGCGGCGACGCAGAATCTGAATAATCTGAAACAGACGATCAGCGCGGCGCATAATCCCGAAACCGGTTCATATTCAAATATGGCCTCGTTTTTGCTGATCCTCACATACATCCAGTTCCAGCAACAATCGGCTCTTCACCTCGACAGATAACTGATTCCATCGCATACCCATCACCGAACCCGCCAAGGCGTACAGAAAATTCAAGGAAGGCTTGCAACCCTGATCCTTCACCTTCAGGTACACCGCGACAGGCCCTAAACGCCCAACATCAGCTCGCGTAAAGATCCACACCGCATTCAGCCATGCCATGGATTCAGGACCCAGATTCAGCAATGTTTTTTGTGATCGCACGATACAGCCTCCATCACCCACCGCTGAAGCAGGGCACCTTCCTCACGCGAACCGAACACCCGCATAAAACAAAGTAACACTTACTATGTGCAAACCATCATAAACGCCTGAATGACGTACTCGCGTATGTATTTACTTGGAATCTCATCTGCCCCTCGAATTTTTATATGGCGACGAAATTTCCCGCTGCCTTCAAGAATATGATGCTTGTCGGAAAGAGCCGCGCCTTTACTAAATTCCATGGAAACATGCCCTATGTAAGAAAATATTCCACAAAAGGGTTCATTGTAAGAATACAAAAGCCCGCCGTACTTGACCTCTTCAGAGATACCCTGATCAACCGAAAAGATCAGCCTCCTCAGCAGCCACATCAATGTATAGCGATCCTCGTCAACAAGACGAAGATCGCCAAGCAACTCACCGACTCCCTCGGAAAGCATAACATTCATCCAGCCATGCCAATGATTAGCATGGCTTCAGATTTTGCCAGACACCCACTGTATTACCCTCGGTATCCTTAATATAGGCATAAAGACCCATATCAGCAATTTGTGTTTTCTCCATGATCACCTTGCCACCCGAGACCTTCACCTGCGCAAGCGCCGTATCAATATCTTCAACAGTGACTGCAACGGTTGGGCCCTGCAAGGGAAATTGCGGATTACGCTTGAACATGCCGCCATTGATAAAACCCGCTTCCTGCCACACATTCTTTTCATCTACCGGGCCAGTACGCACCCCCACATATTGCATCCCGGGCATCGGAAAATCCATGGTCCCCCAACCGAAGGCATTCTCGTAAAACGCCTTGGCACGCACAATATCGTCAACCGGGATTTCGAAATGCTGCACTTTATCCATCTGCTCATCCTCATATCAAGTTAGTGATCGTCCAATGCCATTTCCAAATGACATCACCACTGTACACCACCCCTCCTGACAGCATTATGTCAGCAGAAGTCAACAACCCTCGATATGTTTCAAGGCCCGATCCATACGCTGCAAAGTACGTTCACGGCCAATCAAACGCACAGTGACATCAATCGGAGGTGACACATCGGTGCCGCATAACGCGACACGCAGTGGCTGCGCCAGTTTGCCCATTTTCATGTCATGTATCTGAGCAACATCCATTACCGCCTGATGAATCGCCTCACTGCCCCATTCTGACAATGCCGCAAAACACGTACGTAAGTCCGTTAAGGCGGGAGCAATTTCCGGCTTCAGATGTTTGGTTGCCGCCTTTGCGTCATAATCCTCAAACTCGCGATAAAAAATCACGCTGTTTTGCGCCATTTCTACCAGGGTTTTGGCACGCTCACGCTGCGCCTCCACCACCTCCACCAAACTCGGCCCCGTCGCCGGATCGACCCCCAAACGCCCCATATGCCAACTCAAGTGATGAGCAACATGTGCCGCCTCACTGGTCTTGATATAATGTTGATTCAACCATATCAACTTACCGGGGTTAAACGTCGACGCAGAATTATTCACATCATTACTGTCAAACAATTCAATCATTTCATCCACTGAAAAAATTTCCTTGTTGCCGTGCGACCACCCTAGGCGTACCAGATAATTCAGCAATGCTTCCGGCAAAAAACCCTCTTCCCGATACTGCATCACACTCACCGCGCCGTGACGCTTTGACAATCGCGCACCGTCCTCACCCAGGATCATGGGTACATGCGCATACATCGGGGGTTGCGCACCCAGAACCTTCAAAATATTAATCTGGCGTGGCGTGTTATTCAGATGATCATCACCTCGAATCACGTGGGTCACCTGCATATCACTATCATCAACTACCACGGCAAAATTATAGGTAGGCATACCATCGGTACGTACAATCACCAGATCATCCAGCTCACCGTTCCCGAACACCACCCTGCCACGCACCTGATCCTCCACGACCACTTCGCCGTCAACCGGATTTTTAAAACGAATCACATGTGCCACATCTGTCGGGCCGGCATGGCCACCATCATTATTCTGGAACAAATTTCGGCAATGACCATCATAACGGGGCTTTTCCTTGTTTGCCATTTGTGCATTGCGCAAAGTCTCCAGATGCTCCCTGCTGCAGTAACAACGATATGCTTTGCCTTCGTCCAACAACTGCTGGGCCACCTCACGGTAGCGAGGCAAACGATCACTCTGCAAGAATGGACCTTCGTCATACTCCAACCCCAACCACGTCATACCTTCCAGAATCGCATTGACCGACTCGATACTGGAACGCTCAAGATCTGTATCCTCAATACGCAAAATAAACGTACCGCCATGCTTGCGTGCATACAACCAGGAGAACAGCGCCGTACGGACACCTCCGATATGGAGATAACCGGTGGGACTGGGAGCAAAACGGGTACGCACTGACATAAACAATTCCTTGGTTGAAAATAAGAGGGAAAATAGGTCGTATAACGTTATTGTAACGAAAAAATCAAACGACAGAAAAAGAAAAACCCCCGCAAGCATCGCTTACGGGGGTTTAGGATTATAAAGGTTGGCAGTGTCCTACTTTCACATGGGAACTCCCACACTATCATCGGCGCTGAACTGTTTCACTTCCGAGTTCGAAATGGGATCGGGTGGTTCCTGCTCGCTATGGCCGCCAACCAAACTTTTACACTAAAAACGAATGCATACATAGTGCATCCGTGTGCGAATACAATTAGAAATATGAAGAAAGGCAGGTTATGTTACATATGTCTTACTACATATAACACCTCAAACCACTTGGGTGTTATATGGTCAAGCCTCACGGTCAATTAGTACTGGTTAGCTTCACACATTACTGCGTTTCCACACCCAGCCTATCAACGTCGTAGTCTTCGACGGACCTTAAGGAGTGTTAAACACTCAGGGAAATCTCATCTTGAGGTGGGCTTCCCGCTTAGATGCTTTCAGCGGTTATCCCGTCCGTACGTAGCTACCCGGCTGTGCCATTGGCATGACAACCGGAACACCAGAGGTACGTCCACTCCGGTCCTCTCGTACTAAGAGCAGATCCTCTCAAATTTCCAACGCCCACGGCAGATAGGGACCGAACTGTCTCACGACGTTCTAAACCCAGCTCGCGTACCACTTTAAATGGCGAACAGCCATACCCTTGGGACCTGCTACAGCCCCAGGATGTGATGAGCCGACATCGAGGTGCCAAACACTGCCGTCGATATGGACTCTTGGGCAGTATCAGCCTGTTATCCCCGGAGTACCTTTTATCCGTTGAGCGATGGCCCTTCCATACAGAACCACCGGATCACTAAGACCTGCTTTCGCACCTGCTCGACGTGTGTGTCTCGCAGTCAAGCACCCTTATGCCTTTGCACACAATGCGCGATTTCCGACCGCGCTGAGGGTACCTTTGTGCTCCTCCGTTACTCTTTAGGAGGAGACCGCCCCAGTCAAACTACCCACCATACACTGTCCCCGATCCGGATAACGGATCCAGGTTAGAACCCCAAGCACGCCAGGGTGGTATTTCAAGGTTGGCTCCACGCGAACTAGCGTCCACGTTTCACAGCCTCCCACCTATCCTACACAAGCATACTCAAGGTCCAGTGTAAAGCTATAGTAAAGGTTCACGGGGTCTTTCCGTCTTGCCGCGGGTACGCCGCATCTTCACAGCGAATTCAACTTCACTGAGTCTCGGGTGGAGACAGCGGGGCTGTCGTTACGCCATTCGTGCAGGTCGGAACTTACCCGACAAGGAATTTCGCTACCTTAGGACCGTTATAGTTACGGCCGCCGTTTACCGGGGCTTCGATCAAGAGCTTCGCTTGCGCTGACCCCATCACTTAACCTTCCGGCACCGGGCAGGCGTCACACCCTATACGTCCACTTTCGTGTTTGCAGAGTGCTGTGTTTTTAATAAACAGTCGCAACCCCCTAGTCACTGCGACCCCCATAAGCTTACGGAGCAAGTCCTTCACTCAAAGGGGCACACCTTCTCCCGAAGTTACGGTGCTATTTTGCCTAGTTCCTTCACCCGAGTTCTCTCAAGCGCCTTAGGATTCTCTCCTTACCCACCTGTGTCGGTTTCCGGTACGGTTTCACATTATCTGAAGCTTAGAGGCTTTTCTTGGAAGCATGGCATCGACCACTTCGGTTCACAAGGAACCTCGTCATCAGTTCTCGGCATTAAGAACCCGGATTTTCCTAAGTTCTCTGCCTACCACCTTAAGCCGGGACATCCAACACCCGACTGGCCTAGCCTTCTTCGTCCCCCCATCGCAATAATGCAAAGTACAGGAATATTAACCTGTTTCCCATCGACTACGCCTTTCGGCCTCGCCTTAGGAGCCGACTCACCCTGCTCCGATTAACGTTGAGCAGGAAACCTTGGGTTTTCGGCGTGCGGGTTTTTCACCCGCATTATCGTTACTCATGTCAGCATTCGCACTTCTGATACCTCCAGCATTCCTTACAGAACACCTTCGCAGGCTTACAGAACGCTCCCCTACCACGCGTATTACTACGCATCCGCAGCTTCGGTATACAGCTTAGCCCCGTTAAATCTTCCGCGCAGACCGACTCGACCAGTGAGCTATTACGCTTTCTTTAAAGGATGGCTGCTTCTAAGCCAACCTCCTGGCTGTTTATGCCTTTCCACATCGTTTTCCACTTAGCTGTATTTTGGGACCTTAGCTGGCGGTCTGGGTTGTTTCCCTCTTCACGACGGACGTTAGCACCCGCCGTGTGTCTCCCATGATTGCACTTCCTGGTATTCGGAGTTTGCAACGGGTTGGTAGGTCTTGACGACCCCCTAGCCGTAACAGTGCTCTACCCCCAAGAGTGATACATGAGGCGCTACCTAAATAGCTTTCGGGGAGAACCAGCTATCTCCGGGCTTGATTAGCCTTTCACTCCGATCCACAGCTCATCCCCGTCTTTTTCAACAGACGTGGGTTCGGGCCTCCAGTGGGATTTACCCCACCTTCACCCTGGCCATGGATAGATCGCCCGGTTTCGGGTCTACTCCCAGCGACTTGACGCCCATTTAAGACTCGGTTTCCCTACGGCTCCCCTATACGGTTAGCCTTGCCACTGAAAGTAACTCGCTGACCCATTATACAAAAGGTACGCAGTCACATCTTACGATGCTCCCACTGCTTGTATGCATACGGTTTCAGGTTCTATTTCACTCCCCTCTCCGGGGTTCTTTTCGCCTTTCCCTCACGGTACTGGTTCACTATCGGTCGGCAACGAGTATTTAGCCTTAGAGGATGGTCCCCCTATATTCAGACAGGATTTCACGTGTCCCGCCCTACTCTTCGTCACCCACATAAGCACCTTTTCGCATACGGGACTATCACCCTCTATCGCCGGACTTTCCAGACCGTTTTGCTAAAGCACTTATATTTGTTGTGACTGGGCTGTTCCGCGTTCGCTCGCCACTACTAACGGAATCTCGGTTGATTTCTTTTCCTCCAGGTACTTAGATGTTTCAGTTCCCTGGGTTCGCTTCCATACCCTATGTATTCAGATACAGATACCTCTTACGAGGTGGG
>JAHFRW010000004.1:46313-85450 GCA_023266055.1 Gammaproteobacteria bacterium
AGTATTTTGCACGTCGATATCTTTATCCATATATATTAATATGTTATTTAAAATAAAAATGCGCTTCAATCCACCCGGACACGGGCAAAACGGCGCTTACCCACTTGCATGACGTGGTCACTGCCCGATTTAATTATCAGACCACGATCGTCTATACGGTCGCCATCAATACGTACCGCACCCTGCTGGATCATGCGCAGGGCGTCGGAGGTGCTGAGGGTGAGTCCAGCGTCGCGCAATACTTGTGCAATGGGTAAACCGCCGCCAGGCGCGCCCGCTGCCTGGGCACTATTTAACCGAATCTCCGGCATGTCGTCCGGGGTTTCGCCTTTACGAAAGCGGGTGATGAAGGCCTGATTGGCGTGGTCGGCGGCCGCCGACCCATGAAAGCGGGCCACGATTTCGCTGGCAAGACGCACTTTGATGTCGCGCGGGTTGGCGCCCTGCTCGACTTCGTGGCGCCAACCCGCCAGCGTGGACGCGGTTTCAAAGCTGAGTAATTCAAGGTAACGCCACATTAATATGTCTGATATCGACATGAGCTTGCCGAACATGTCTTCAGGAGCATCGGTTATGCCTATATAGTTACCCAGCGATTTGGACATTTTTTGCACGCCATCCAACCCCTCGAGAATGGGCAGGGTGATGACAGCCTGGGGCGACTGCCCATAGTGTTTTTGCAGTTCACGCCCCACCAGAAGGTTGAATTTCTGATCAGTGCCACCCAGTTCGACGTCCGATTTCATGGCAACCGAGTCATATCCCTGCAGCAGCGGGTAGAGAAATTCATGGATGGCAATCGGCTGGTTGCCGGTGTAGCGCTTGTGAAAATCGTCGCGCTCGAGCATGCGCGCGACGGTGTGTCTGGCGGCCAGTTGCACCAGATCTGACGCTTTCATTTCACCCAGCCAATGGGAATTGAACATGACCTGGGTCTTTTCGGGCGCGAGGATCTTGTAGATCTGGCTTTCATAGCTGCGAGCATTTTCGATGACTTCGTCACGCGTCAAGGGTGGGCGCGTGGTGTTTTTACCGGTGGGGTCGCCGATCATGCCGGTAAAATCACCAATCAGAAACTGCACTTCGTGCCCAAGCTGCTGGAATTGCCGCAACTTGTTGAGCAGGACGGTATGCCCAAGGTGCAGGTCGGGGGCGGTGGGGTCAAATCCTGCCTTGATGCGCAGGGGCTTGCCGGTACCCAGTTTTTGCCGCAGGTCGTCTTCGAGCAAAATTTCCTGCGTGCCGCGTTTAATAAGCGCGAATGCCTCTGTTGCAGACGTCATGTTACCCTCTCTCTATCAATAGGGTGTATTTTAAGCCAGTCCGCATAAAAAGTGTGATGTCTGTAGCAATTCCGAAACTTTTGATGTAAAAACATAGTCTTTTTCTTGTCATACTGCCTGTAAATGCAGTAATCTTGTACTGTTGGAATCCATTTATAGCCTTGGACACGGCGTACGCGCAGTAACATCAGGCATCCCCAAGGGGGACATTAAAGACCAGATAAACCGAATGGTTGTTGGGCGTTGGGAGTATTTTTATACCACAACACGCTCCTTCTCTTAATGAGATTCTGACCAAACAGATTTTTTCATCACCCTGATCATAAGGGTGGCACGCATGCATCTGTACACCGTTTTGCAGATGCCAAAGGATTGCCAATGAACATGACCGACAATGATGTTAAATTTTCCACACCGCCGCCGATAACGACAGGTATGTATGATATTAAATACCCTTATCGATCGATGCTGCTTATGGGCATTGTGGCGCTGGGCCTGGCGCTGATTTTCACGCCCGGCCTGCTGCATGATGCGCCCATAACAACTCGCGACGCCTCTGCCCTGTCTGCGACCCAGGCAACAATCCCGGCCGATAATACGGCGACCATGGCAGCGCCCACTGAACGCTGGGTTTCGGTTGAAATTCAACCGGGTGACATATTATCAAATGTTTTCAAGCAAGCCGGTCTCAATACTCAGCAACTCTATGAGGTGCTGGCATTGGGCGGGGAAGCGGCCAAACTGGCGCGCCTGTATCCAGGCAAGACGATGAAGATCAAGATGGGAGCTGAAGGGCGCCTGCATGAGTTGCTCTACGATATTACGCCAACACGTACGCTGCATATTACAGGCGTGAATGAACAGAATGGCCCCAGTTTTCTGGCCAATACGGTGGAGCATCCGCTGGAACGGCGCGTTGCGCATGCCACGGCAACCATAGATAGTTCGCTGTATCTGGCGGGACAGAAAGCTGGCTTGTCTGATGGGTTGATTATGGAGATGGCCAATATCTTTGGCTGGGATATCGATTTTGCAACGGATATACGGCGCGGCGATAACTTCACGATGCTTTATGAGGAGTTTTACGCGCAAGGGGAACCGGTGCGCAAGGGTGATATTATCGCGGCTGAGTTCACTAATGGCGGCAAGACGCTGCGCGCCGTGCGCTTTAATGACAGCAAGGGTCGCGCCAACTATTACACCCCGGACGGCATGGGCATGCGTAAAGCCTTTTTGCGCACGCCGGTAGAGTTTTCACGCATCAGTTCGGGCTTTAGCCTGGGGCGGATGCATCCGATCCTGAATCGTATTCGTTCACACAAGGGCGTGGATTATGCCGCCCCTACCGGTACGCCTGTAAAAGCGGCGGGGGACGGCACTATTTCCTTTGTGGGCAACAAGAGTGGTTATGGCAAGACGGTGGTTCTGCAACACGGTCGGCAATACTCTACGTTATATGCACATCTCTCGCGCTATCCGCGAGGGCTGCGTGAGGGTGGCCGTGTTGAACAGGGGCAGGTGATTGGTTATGTCGGACAATCCGGGTTGGCTACCGGGCCGCATTTACATTACGAGTTTCGCGTGAATGACCAGCATCGCAATCCCTTGACGGTCAAGCTTACACAGGCTGAAGCGATTCCCGCCAGGGAAAAATCAGAGTTTACCCGACAGGCAAAAGAACTGCTGGGGCAGCTCGCTTCACTTAAACGCGCGCCTGCTACCAGTACACCTTAATCAGCCATAATGGCACTGTTCGTCGGCCTGATGTCTGGCACCAGTATGGACGCAGTCGACGCGGTACTGGTGGATCTGGCGGATGCCGAAACAGGTTCGCCACCCAAGCTGCTGGCCTGCACGGATCTGCCGATTGCCCCCGAGTTACGTCGCGAATTACTGAGCCTGCGTCATGCCCCCCATAATATTCTGGAGCAGATGGCACGGCTCGATGTAGAGATGGGGCGCTTGTTCGCCACAGCGACGCTTGATGTGGTGCGGCAAGCGGGCGTCAGCCCCGCACAGGTCACCGCCATTGGCAGCCACGGTCAAACGGTGTTTCATCAACCACTCGGCACCCACCCCACCAGCGTGCAACTGGGCGATCCCAATGTGATCGCTGAGATTACCGGCATTACCACGGTGGCTGATTTTCGCCGTCGTGATATTGCTGCAGGTGGACAAGGGGCGCCATTGGTACCGGCGTTTCATCAAGCGGTCTTTCAGTCACGGGAAAAAAACCGTGTGGTGCTGAATATTGGGGGGATTGCCAATATTACGGTGTTACCTGCGGATACGCGACAACCGGTAACAGGCTTTGATACCGGCCCCGGGAATGCGCTGATGGATGCATGGGCCAACGAGCATCTGGGCACACCGCGAGACGATAACGGACGCTGGGCCGCCAGCGGCGCAGCCTATCAACCCTTGCTTGATATCCTGCTCAGAGATCCGTATTTCAACAAAGCCCCGCCCAAAAGCACCGGGCGTGAATACTTTCATCTGGAATGGCTGCGGGGCGCATTACGTATTGGCAAGATGGCCGTGCTTCCATCGCACGATATTCAAAGCACGTTATGCGACTTGACGGCAACCAGCATCACCGAGGCGATCCTTGCCCATGCGGCAGATGTGCAGCAGGTGCTGGTCTGCGGTGGCGGCATTTATAATCAAACCCTGTTTTTGCGCCTGCACGAATTATTGCAACCACGTGAGGTGTTATCAACATCGATTTTTGGCATTGATCCTGACTGGGTCGAGGCGACCGCCTTCGCCTGGCTGGCGAAACAAACCATGGATGGCAAACCTGGAAATGTGCCCAGCGTTACAGGCGCACTGCATATGCGGGTGTTGGGGGCGATTTATCAGGCGGGGTGATACAACTGCCACAGAACAGTGTGTTGATCCGCGACTCCCGCGTCGGCTCTGCGCAAAGCGGGCGCTATGCCCGTGGCTTTGCGCAGATGCACAATTGACTCAAATATCAGACCGTGGGCTTGATGGCTTCGATGGTGGCTGACACGACATATTCGGCAATATCAGTTCCCGGTGCCCAATCGCGGATGAACGACTTGCTCTCGTCTTTTGGGATCACGCGAATTTGCGTAAATCCGCTCGCCCACAGCATTGCCTCAACGGAGGAAGCCATCGAAGCACCCGCCATGCAACCGGTATAAAGCGCCATATCCTGCTGAATCGCCACCGGCAATTCGGCAAAAGCCACAACATCTGAAATGGCCAAGCGGCCACCCGGCCTCAACACCCGATAGGCTTCAGCAAAAACACGGGGCTTATCGGGTGACAGGTTGATGACGCAGTTCGAGATAATGACGTCCACCACGCCATCTGCCACCGGCAAATGCTCGATTTCACCCAGACGGAATTCGACATTCCTGTAACCGCCCTGCGCCGCGTGGGTTCGCGCCCGGGATATCATTTCGGAAGTCATGTCCACTCCCATTACTTGACCCGTCTCACCCACCTGTCGTGCCGCGAGAAAGCAGTCAAAACCACCGCCGCTGCCCAGATCAAGCACCACCTCACCCGGTTGCAGTGCGGCAATGGCCTGCGGATTTCCACACCCCAACCCCATGTTGGCACCTTGCGGCACAGCACCGACCTCCTCCGCTGTATAGCCAAGCCCTTGGGATAGCGCTGCTACACTCGTCGTGGCCGTTGCGCTACAGCAGGCCGTACCGCAGCCACCACTTGCGCCATCATGCTCAGCCACACGACCATATTGCTGACGTACAGCCTGACGTATTTCGTCATGTTTCAAAGTGTCCATAAAATTGCTCCTGTCGTTCCGGGTTGCGACGCCTGTTGCGCCGTACCTATAGAGACGGAAGCCTGGCAAAAAAGATGCATGCCTTTATGTCAATCGCATTCATCATCACAACGCCTGTCCCGTGGCGTGTAATCAATGACGCCACGCCGTCCGGTTTCGATGTCGCAACAATCGAGTAAACGCTGATGGAGTTTCGCTCTACCACGCTGAATCCTAGATTTTGCGTCAGAAAGAGAAATGCCCAAATGATCGGCTACCGCTTGCTGGGGTAAGCCCTGTATTTCAGAAAGCATCAGCGCAGAACGGTAAATTTCGGGCAAATCACCAAGCAGGGGCTGAATACAGGTTGCCAGTTCGGTAATATAGTCGCGTTCGGGTTCGGGCGCTGCCAGATCATCAGAAAGCTCAGCCCATGGCTTGCGCGATCGATAATGATCAACGATCGCGTTCGCTGTAATGCGGAACAACCAGGCGGTGATGCTACCGTGGGATTTCACCGTATGCAGACTGGTATGCGCCTTGAGGAATACATCCTGGAGTATATCGTCTACTGCATCGCTCTCCCGCACACGTTTGGCAATGTAGTTGCGCAACCGGGTCTTGTGTTCCTGCCAGCAATCAAGTGTTGATATCATGGCTTATGATAACCTCATCAATCAGACACTGTGGATATTTCCAGAAATAATCCGTCATGGATACGGTGTGGCGGCACAGCGGCCATGAAAATTTTTCGCTCGGACCGCAGTTTTGGTTTGCAAAAGAGCCACCACCCACCTTTCCATAGTCAATGCCGGGCAGGTGCAGGATGTCGTCGGGCACCGGGCGGTACTCGATGGGCATAGGGGACATTCTCAAGGGTTAAATAGGTGGATATTCAACCAAACGGCAGTTTAGTAGAGGCGGTGGGGTGAAAACAATATTTTGAAGTGTTCGTCCAACATCTGTTGATAGCTGAAATGTACATGATTTTCCCGGTCAATCAGTGACGATGCAGCGTACCACTTGTCACCACAGGTAATAAAAAATCAAACATGAATCCACGGAGGATGGCGCGTGTTTTCAAAGTAGCTTTCCCACTTCCCTGGCATGATTTTGAGCCTGGGCAAGGCGCGCATCGTTCCCTGCTTTCTGCTGCGCAGCCAGATCTGCCTGGGCCTTGGCAAGCTTTGCCGTATCGGCAGCGTTAGCTGTGGAAAGTATTCCCAGTGTGTTTGCCAGCGTGGTGCGTGCTAACATGAGATCATTCAGCACTACCGTTAAACGATCCTGCATCGCAGGACGCCCATTATTCCTGAGGCGCTGGGCTTCATTACGAAAACTTTTGATGAGATCAACAACGCGATCCATTGCTGCCAACGTGCCTGGATTCGGCAAATGCATTGCCGCCTTGAAAGCACTCTCGGCAAGGCCAGTGGCAAGTTTTAACTGTGTGTCCAGTGCTCTTTCGGCATTTTGCAAGGCACCATCATCGGTAGGCGTGATACTTTCAGAATCGGACATTTCGCACTCCTTCGTTTCAATCACGGTTGAACCGCAACGCTGTACTCATGAGGCAGACCATATTTACTCCAGCAGTTGCGCCAGTAATGCCTGTAGCCGCACCGTTTGCGCCTTGATGCTCAGGCGTTGCGCCTGAATAATGGTTTGCACGTCTCTGCATGCCGTATCAAAATCATCATTCACGACCAGGTAATCAAATGCGGCATAGTGACTCATTTCATTCACAGCATCACGCATGCGTCGCGCAATCACATCTTCATTGTCCTGACCGCGCGCGCGCAATCGTTGGTCGAGTGTGGCGCGTGACGGAGGAAGAATGAAGATTTCAATGCAACCCGGTATTTTTGATTTGACCTGACTGGCGCCCTGCCAGTCTATTTCAAGAATGACATCAATGCCCTGACGCAGCTTGTTTTGCACTGCCGCAACGGAGGTGCCATAGCAGTTACCAAATACGTTGGCATGCTCCAGAAACACGCCTGCCGCAACCATTTCCTGAAATGTAGCTTGATCAACAAAATGATAATGCACGTCCTGCTGTTCGCCTGGCCGCATCGGCCGAGTGGTGTGTGACACTGATACGGCGATGCCTGGCGTGGCATCCACAACTGCCTTGACCAGACTGGTCTTGCCCGCACCCGACGGGGCAGCGATGATATAGAGTGTAGCAGGCACGGTGGCTGCGGCGGTATCTTTGGGTCTTGACGCGTCTTGCATAATCATTCCTGAATTTTATTCGATGTTCTGGATTTGTTCGCGCATTTGTTCAATCAACACTTTCATTTCCACCGCAGCACGGGTGGTTTCCATGTCCACGGATTTGGAACCCAGCGTGTTCGCTTCACGGTTCAGCTCCTGCATCAAAAAATCCAGACGCCGTCCCACGGGCTCTTTTTGACTCAAGGTATGGCGTATTTCGTGAATGTGTCCACTGAGGCGTTCCAGCTCTTCATCCACATCCATTTTCTGGGCCAATACCACTAATTCCTGTTCGAACCGGGAGGCTTCCATGTCCAGTCTGGCCTCGGCAACACGATTCAGCAAACGCTCTTTCCAGCGGGCTTTTACTTCGGGTAGACGCGCCTGCACCTGACCGACGCATCCTTCCAGCGCGACACCACGCTGCTCTATCACGTCCTTGAGTCGCACGCCTTCACGGGCACGGGCCTGAACCAGGTCGTTGAGTGCTTTGTCCAGTAACGCCAAAGCCATTTGATGCAACGGCTCCAGATTGGTTTCAACAATCTGCGACACGCCCGGCCAGCGCAGAATATCCAGCGCGCTGATATGTGAATCCAGCGGGATGGGGCGGCCCATCAATCCTTCGATTTCGCGGCTGGCGCTGAGCAGGCGACGCACCAGTTCCGTGTTCAACACCATCTCTATCGGCATCATGGCCGACGGACGAAAGCGTAAATTGCATTCGATCTTGCCGCGCCCCAACCTCGCGGCCAGCTTTTCCCGCACGGCCGGCTCCAGGCTGCGCAGATCGTCTGGCAAACGCGTTGAAACCTCCAGAAACCGATGATTAACCGAGCGCATCTCCCAGGTCAAGGCACCCCATTCGGTATCACTGTCACGGCGCGCAAACGCCGTCATGCTGTGTATCATGTGAGTTCCCCTGAGCATTACCTGATGGCCGGAAGGTGTTTTAGCCCTTTTGAGGACCCTTGGAGTATAATAACTTCTCTTTCATTCCAAAAGGCATTATTAATGCGACCCAGCGGCAGAGCACAAAACGAACTACGTCACATTAAGCTTACCCGGCACTATACCAAACACGCAGAAGGCTCCGTACTCGTCGAATTTGGCGACACCAAAGTCATCTGCAACGCCACCATCGAAGATAAGGTACCACGCTTTCTCAAGGGCACCGGCAAGGGCTGGGTCACCGCCGAATACGGCATGCTGCCGCGCTCCACCGGCCAGCGCATGGGCCGTGAAGCCGCTCAGGGCAAACAGGGTGGACGCACCATGGAAATTCAGCGCTTGATCGGCCGCTCCCTGCGCGCCGTGGTGGACATGCAAGCCCTCGGGGAGCGCAGCATCACGATTGACTGCGATGTCATCCAGGCCGACGGCGGCACCCGCACTGCCTCCATCACCGGCGGCTATGTGGCGCTGACCGATGCCATTGCCCACCTGTGCAAAAACAAAATCATCAAGACCAATCCGATTCACGGCTATATCGCCTCGGTTTCGGTCGGCATTTATCAGGGCACGCCAATACTGGATCTTGATTACAAGGAAGATTCTGAAGCTGAAACCGACATGAATGTGGTCATGAACGAAGCGGGCGCTTTTATTGAAGTGCAGGGCACCGCCGAAGGCCATGCGTTTCGCATGGATGAGATGCAAGCCATGCTGGAGCTTGCCAAAGGCGGTATCAGTGATCTGATTACAAAGCAGCAGACGGCGCTGCAGGGCTAAGTTCGGGATGAAGCGTATCGTATTAGCCAGCGGCAACGCCGGTAAAGCCCGTGAAATCAGCCAGATGTTGGCTAATCATCGTATTGAAGTGCTGCCACAATCGACGTTCAATGTCACCGAAGTGGAAGAGACTGGTCTCACCTTCGTTGAAAACGCCCTGCTTAAAGCGCGCAATGCCGCCGCCCACAGCGGGCTGCCAGCCATCGCCGATGACTCAGGCCTGGAAGTGGACGCACTGAATGGCGCGCCGGGAATTTACTCGGCGCGTTATGCAGGCAGCACAGCCTCAGACAGCGATAACATCGCAAAACTGCTTGCCGCGTTGGCTGACACGGCTGGTGATGCACTTGGAGCGCAACGTACTGCGCGGTTTCAATGCCTGATGGTGTATATGGAACATGCCGATGACCCCACGCCCATCATTTGCCAGGGCACCTGGGAAGGCCGCATTTTGCTGGAACCACGCGGCACGCAGGGCTTCGGTTACGACCCGGTGTTTTTTGTGAAGACCCATCACTGCTCGGCAGCAGAACTACCGCCCACCGTCAAAAATAATCTCAGCCACCGGGGGCAAGCGTTGCGCCAACTGCTCACGGCGTTGAGAGCACGCCCATAAAAAAGGCGCTGGAGTATAGCCTCTCCGGCGCCTTTTTTTATTGACCATGCGTTATTTAATCAAGCTTGGCCAGCTTGTTTGCGGCAACATCTCTTCCAGCACGCAATGACTTGGCTTCGATCCATTGTTTCAGCCGGTTGGCATCACCCAGGCGGCTGTGCATACCCTGTGAATCAAGCAGCACGATAATCACTGGCTGCTGCGCAATCCGCGCCTGCATCACCAGACAACGCCCGGCTTCACTAATGTAACCCGTCTTGCTCAGACCAATATCCCAGGTATCACTCTTCACCAGCGCGTTGGTATTACCAAAATGAATCGGGTGACGGTAGTCATCCAGCACCACTTCATAGGACTGGGAGGTGCTGAACTGACGAATCATGGCGTATTCGTACGAGGCATTCACCATTTTGGCCAAATCTTCAGCCGTGGATAAATTCCCGGCATTCAAGCCCGTGGAATCAAGAAAATGCGTCTGTGACATGCCCAGATCACGCGCCTTTTTGTTCATGGCAGCGACAAAGGCCGGGGTACTGCCAGGATAAGTCCGCGCCAACGCCGATGCCGCACGATTTTCCGACGACATCAGTGCCAGGTGCAACATCGCCTTGCGGCTGAGGGTAGCGCCTACCTTGAGTTTGGAAGTGGAACCTTTCAGGGTATCCACATCATCTTCAGTGATGGAGAGTAGCTCATCCGGCGGCAAACTTGCATCCAGCGCCACCATGGCCGTCATCAGCTTGGTCAGGGAAGCAATGGGGCTTCTCACGCTGGAACGTTTGGCGTAAATCACACTGCCATCTTCCTGGTTAATCACCAATGCCATGGACGAATGCAATATTGGCATGCCGTTGAGCGACGTAAGGCGCGGGGCATGCCGCTTTAGCACCAGTTTTTTCTGGCTCAGCACACGGTGCGACGCCTTGTTTATGCGCGTTATGGACTTTTTTGCGGCAACAGATTTGGACTTGGACACCGCCTTGTGGGGCGCATCAACGGAGGCCACTGACCGCTTCTCTGCCATGACGGGCATGGACAAACCCACCATTAAACTTGCAACCAATACTTTTATTAACACTGACGATGCCTCCTCTGGCAAAACGCCCCACAACCCCATCAACAGCAGGCTCCGTGGCGTCAAAAGCAACTTGAAAACTGTTCTTTTTCCTTTTTTTCAATAACTTAATATCAAAATAAAGGCAGAACCTTGCGCTGCGCTCTTCCCTATTCCCCACCCAAGTGTACGGATATTATACACTATACCAGGGTAATAGCCATCACGCTGTGTAATGGTACGCACTTTACCTTGATTTACAACAAAAAAACAATTCCCATGCATCATGGCCCAATGTCACAATGCACTCTTTACAAAGCGATACCCGCCCAGCAACCTTATGTTTAACTTTACCGCACTGCCGCCCTTGTCACTGTATATCCACATTCCGTGGTGTGTACGCAAATGTCCCTATTGCGACTTCAACTCCCATGAAGCCAGACAGCAACCACTCCCTGAGGCCGACTACATCACGGCGCTGATCGCCGATCTGGAGCAGGACCTGCCCGCCGTATGGGGGCGATCCATTGACAGCATCTTTATCGGCGGCGGCACACCCAGCCTGTTTTCACCGGCCAGTATTGACCGGCTATTGTCCGAAGTACGTGCCCGCCTGCCCTGCAAACCCACGGCTGAAATCACCATGGAAGCCAACCCCGGCACCTGGGAATATGGCAAATTCCGTGAATTCCGCGCCCTCGGCGTCAATCGCCTGTCACTTGGCATCCAAAGCTTTGACGCTGACATGCTGAAACGTCTGGGCCGCATCCATGGCCCACATGAAGCCTTCAGTGCCGCCGAAACCGCGCATGCTGTCGGTTTTGACAACTTTAATCTTGATCTGATGTATGGCCTGCCCGGTAAATCCCAAGCGCAAACCCAGCTACAAGCTTTATCCGATATCGACCACGCCATCGCCCTGAAACCGACGCATATTTCCCTGTACCAACTCACTCTGGAGCCAAATACCGCCTTTTATGCCAACCCTCCGCCCTTGCCCGGGGACGATATCCTCTGGGAAATGCAGGAACAGTGCCAGGCCCGGCTCGCCGCCCACCATTATGGGCAATATGAAGTTTCTGCCTACGCCCAACCGGGGCGGGAAAGCCGCCACAACCTCAATTACTGGCGCTTTGGCGATTACCTGGGCATCGGCGCGGGCGCCCATGCCAAAATCAGTGATGCGCAACACCAAACCATCACGCGCACCTGGAAAGTCAAAAATCCTCGCGATTATATGGCCAAAGCTGCCAGCCATGGGCGGTTGGGCGGCACCCAGCGCGTAACACGGGCTGACGCGGGCATGGAATTCATGATGAACGCCCTGCGCCTCACCCAGGGCTTTCCCACTACCCTGTTCGCTGAACATACCGGCCTGCCGATCTCCACCGTCACGGCCGCATTAACCAAAGCCGAACAACAAAAGCTCATCATCTGGGACATTCACACCATTCGCCCCACCGAACTTGGCCAGCGCTTTCTCAATGACCTGATCGCACTATTTTTGCCAAATTAGAAATAAGGCACCCCTACCCACTGTATCGGCCCCGTGCTCATTTCTTGAGAAGATTTTGTGTGTCCTGTGATCCAGCGCCCAACTTTCAAAGGGTGCCAAATCCGGGAACACTCAAAATAAGGTATGATAATGAACCATTTCAATCAACCAGATACTACACACAAACCCAATGCCTACCCTGATACTTCAAGGCGCCGCACTCACCCGCGAAGCCGCGCATACCATTGCCGATGAACTCAACGCCGCCACTAAAGAGCGTGGCAGCCATTACACCCTGCACACTGACAAACAAGTAAGCCCTGACACCTTGGCCGTGTTGCGTCACGCCGCGCGTTTCGACATTAATCTGCTGCCGGAAAATTTTAATCCCGCCCAGGTACAGCTGCTGGTCACCGACATGGATTCCACCTTCATCAATATCGAGTGCATTGATGAGATCGCCGATTTTATTGGCGTCAAACCTCAGGTTGCGGCGATTACAGCCGCTACCATGCGAGGTGAAATTAATTTTGAAGCATCGCTGACACAGCGTGTTGCCTTACTCGCCGGGCTGGACGCCAGCGCCCTGGAACACGTGTATAACGAACGGCTCAAGCCTAACCCCGGCGCCGCAGAAATGGTGCGCGGGCTGCACGCGGCAGGCATCAAGACAGGTCTGGTGTCAGGTGGATTCACTTTTTTCACTGACCGTCTCAAGCAACGTTTCAGCCTCGACTATGCGCGCGCCAACGTACTGGAGATTGCCGACGCACGACTCACGGGCCGCGTTCTAGGCAAGATTACTGGCGCGGCAGGCAAAGCAGAATTTCTGTTGGAGCTATGCAAGCAGCTCGGCATATCACCCCAACAAGTGGTGGCGATGGGCGACGGCGCGAATGATCTGGAGATGATGAAAATCGCCGGACTGAGCATTGCATATCACGCCAAGCCCACGGTGCAGGCACAGGCGCATGCGGTGATTAATCATGGTGGGCTGGAGTGTGTTTTGGGGTTGTTGGATATTGGTAGTTATGCCGCATAGGAGAGCGTTGCAATGACCGTTGTAACTACACTTGACCAAATCAAAGATAATATTGCCGAATTGGAACGTGGCAGAGCGTCACGGTTAAGCTCGAAGGTCGCTGAGTATCGAGCGCTTATCAAGCGAGGAACGTGTTTTGTTCCCTATGTGGCAGGGAATGGTTTGGCATTCGCGCCTTCAAGATTTGTTGGATACCGCAAAAACAAACTGGCTACACACGCGGACAATCCTGATCGAGATGGACGGATTACAAACGCAGCCATAAATAAAATAATCGGTTCAAAACCGCAGGCGAATGCTTTGCTTGAAGGGAAGTATAGCGCTTTCTGTGTGATGGCAGGTGTTCAACCATCCATTACGGGTGCGTTCGGTGTCGTTAGAAAGTATTGGATAACAGAGGAAATTGTTGGCATCTTGGAGTCGGATGTCGAAAAGGAAATAACGCAAGACCCAGAGATTAGCGAAACGGAGAAGCAGCAATTGGTTAAAGCCCGTATCGGGCAGGGCCAATTTCGTGATCGCCTGCTTTCGTATTGGCGTAAGTGTTGCCTAACAGGTTGCGATCATCAATCTATCTTACGGGCATCTCATATCAAGCCGTGGAGAGACTGCACGAATTCTGAGCGGCTCG
The DNA here is from genome assembly GCA_023266055.1 of Gammaproteobacteria bacterium. Taxonomy (GTDB): domain Bacteria; phylum Pseudomonadota; class Gammaproteobacteria; family Ga007554. The sequence goes on from JAHFRW010000004.1 coordinate 60,146, forward strand.
ATGTATTTAATGGTTTGCTTCTGGTGCCAAACATGGACACTCTGTTTGATAAGGGTCTAATCTCATTCAGCAGCAATGGCGAAATCCTTGTATCGCACCAGTTATCAGAAAATAATCAGAGCGCGCTTGGCCTCAGCGAAGAAATGCAAATAGTTCTTGCGCCAGAGCATGAAAAATACATTGCATGGCATCGAGATAACATCTTTGCCAGCATGCGGCATAACCCTACGGTCAACCGGACGCTGCGCGATAAAGCCGCGCCGCGCCAGTTACCTTCACGTTAGAGGTCAGAACTGGAGACCGCTTGAGAACGAATTATGTGCTTATAGACTATGAGAATGTCCGGCCTGACACTCTGACCGTTCTTGACAAGGAACACTTTAAGGTCATCGTGTTCATTGGGGCCAACCAAGCAAAGATTCCCTTTGAAATGGCATCGGCAATGCAGCGCATGGGGGATCGCGCCAAGTACATCAAGATCACTGGCAATGGCTCAAACGCTCTCGACTTTCATATCGCCTTTTACATTGGACAGATCGCCACGCAAGAACCGCAAGCATACTTCCACATCGTCTCCAAAGACACGGGGTTCGACCCACTCATCCAACATCTCAAGACCAGAAAAATCTTGGCCTGTCGCTCGTTAGATGTGGCCAAAATCCGAACCGCGAAGGTTACCGATTCAAAATCGCCCAGCGAGAAGATGGCCATAATCGTAACGAACCTTCAGCAACGTGGTGCAGGTAAGCCACGAACAGTCAAGACCCTTTCCAACTCTATCAACTCTCTCTTTCAGGGGCAACTTCCAGAACAAGATCTGTCGCTTCTACTCGACGAGCTACAAAAACAGGGCATTGTTACAACCCATGGCACACGGGTTTCTTATGTACTTCCCGCGTAGCATTTTTAATCCTGCGGTCAACCAAACGCTGTACCGTAGAGTCATGCAGCACTGGTTACCCTGAACATTATACATAGCACAACCTGCACCAAGGAGCAAAGCACATGAAAACCACATTACATACGCTACTGCGAAGCATTGCCGTTGTATGGTTGCTGGTAACGTTAGCACCCCACGCCAATGCTGACCAGAAGTCTTTTTTATGGAAAATCACCTCAAAACAAAATGTAGTGTATATGCTGGGATCAGTGCATGTGGGAAATAGCGCGCTTTACCCGCTGAATAAAACTATTGAAGACGCGTTTACCCAATCCAGCGTGCTGGCCGTTGAGATGGATGGAACCAATGAGCAGGCCATGATGGCTACCATGACGACGGCGCTTTACGCGCCACCGGATAACATCAAAAATCATCTGCCTCAGGACTTGATTGAGCGCATGCAGAAAATTCTCCCAAAATACAGCCTGCCCATTGAAGCGATACAGACCATGAAGCCCTATATGGCGGCAATGGTATTAACCCTTTCTGAAAGCGCACGTCTTGGATACAGCGCGGAATATGGCCTTGATTTGCATTTTCTGGGTCGCGCCAAGGCTGATCAGAAAAAAATTATCGAACTTGAATCTGCCGACAGTCAAATCCGCATGATGGATGAGATGACCGGTACAGAACAAACCGCCATGTTAAAACATACCATTGTCAGTATTGAAAAAAATAATATAGGTGACGAGTTAAAAGCGATGTTCAGTGCCTGGAAGCAAGGCGACCCGGTACAACTGGCAACAATAGCCAATGCATCACTTGATGAAGTGCCCGAACTTAAGGACGTGTTTAATGAGAGGATGATCATCTCAAGAAACAAAGCCATGACAGAAAAAATTGCAGCCTTCCTGAAAAACAAGGAAACCTATTTTGTGGTGGTGGGTGCAATGCATCTGACCGGTGAGCAGGGTATTATTAATCTGTTGCGCAAGAAGGATTTTCAGGTGAAGCAGCTTTAGGAAAACCCTCCGTTTATTGTCATTTCGCACGTTAGTGGGAAATCTTGCCCATTACCCGCACCGTAGATACTGTTATCCGAGTCAACAGCCATGAAGAGCCGGATAACCGTATCTACGCAGGCCCATTAAATTAAGATGCCTTCGCAAAAATCAAATCCCAAATTCCATGCCCTAGTCGCTGCCCACGCCGCTCAAACTTGGTGTGGGGCCGGTGTTCGGGACGCGGCGCGTAATGTCCTGCACCGGCGGTGTTGACGAAACCCGGCGCCACGCTCATGACATCCATCATGTGCCGGGCATAGTCCTCCCAGTCCGTTGCCATATGAAAACGCCCGCCAGGCTTAAGCACACGATGGATGGACTCGGCAAACGTGGCATTCACAATGCGGCGCTTGTGATGGCGACGTTTGGGCCAGGGATCGGGGAAAAACAGGTACACGGCATCCAGCGACGCATCCGGCAGATTTTTTTGCAGCACGGTAATCGCATCCGTACTCATCACCCGCAGGTTTTTCAGCGCCCGTGCATGGGCTTTTTGCATGACACTCCCCAGACCGGGACGATGCACATCAATACCCAGATAATTACCTCCAGGATCAGCGTGGGCCATCTCGACCAGCGCGTCGCCCATGCCGATGCCAATCTCCAGATACTGAGGGGCGTGGCGGCCGCCAAACAGCCGGGTAAAATCCAGCATGTCATGCTCCGCTGGCTGCGGTTCGAAGGTAGTAGCCAGCGCGACGCCGTATTCCGCCCATAACGACTCCAAGGCGTGACGCTGCGCATCGGTCGTGCGTCCGTCACGGCGTACAAAACTGCGGATGTGGCGATTTTCAGGGGATTTATTCACAAACAGGCTCTAAGGAGACTATAAAGCTATAGTATACTTGAAGAATGACCACTTTTGAGCACAACCATCTGGCGGGCAAGGTCGCCCTCATTACCGGTGCCGCGCATCGCGTAGGGGCAATGATTGCGCGCCTGCTGCATGCCCAGGGCATGAACCTGGTGCTGCATTACCGCCATTCCGGTGAAGCCGCCCGGCAACTACAGGCTGAACTTCACGCCCTGCGTGCCGCGTCTGTCACACTGGTACAGGCCGACCTGCTCGATACCGCTCATTTACCCCGACTGGTAGACGCGGCACTGGGCGCCTGGCAACGCCTTGATGTATTGGTAAACAACGCCTCCAGCTTTTACCCCACCCCCGTGGGCAGTGTCACCGAAGCACAGTGGGATGATCTTACCGGCAGCAATCTCAAGGCACCGTTTTTTTTGACGCAGGCCGCCGCCCCCTCTCTGGCACAACAGCATGGCTGCGTCGTGAACATTGTTGACATTCATGCCGACCGGCCACTGAAATCCCACCCCGTCTATTGCGTTGCCAAAGCAGGGCTGGTGATGCTCACCAAGGCGCTGGCACGCGAACTCGGCCCGCAGGTACGCGTCAACGCCGTGGCACCCGGCGCGGTGATGTGGCCGGAACACACGCTGGATGTAGCCGCCAGGGACTATATTATTTCCCGCACTGCACTCAAACGCGAGGGCGCGGCGCACGACATCGCCCAGGCCGTGCTGTTTTTAATCCGCGACGCGGGCTACATCAGCGGCCATGTGTTGACGGTGGACGGTGGGCGCTCACTCAGTAATTGAATCCTAAAAACGACGAGAACATCTTATGACGACGACAACCGCTACATCACACGACTTCGTCGTGGTTTACTACATCGGCAACCGCAAAACCGGCACATTGCATATCATCACCCGCAAAAATGGCATAACAACCCTCGAACATTTTCCAGCCGCACCTGACACCGGTCTGGAAAAGATGCGCAAACCGATACTGGTAGGCATGACAGCCGAGCGGAATGTTGTGTTGCTCAACCCCGTCACACGGGAAACGCATATCGAAACCGCGTTTCCTCTCGATGGTTTCCCGGCACATCTCTATGCTGACCCGTATTCCAATCGCGACTGGTTCATGAACGACGGCGACAAGGACACCGGCAATGACACCTTGAATTGTGGTAACAAGGGCTCATCCGTCACCGTCATCGCCAACACCACCAGTCGCTTGAATGTACAGCACCTCAACACGCTGTGTGTCGGACGCGGCCATCACCAGACAGCATTTACCGCGCCCTCTCCCGCTGCACCTGACATGCCACGTCGCGCCTATATCAGCAACCTTAACGATGGTACGATTTCCGTGATCGGTAACGATGAAAAAGAGGCGGACACTGATCTGAAGTTGCTTGCCACCATTAACCTCTGTGAGCCTGAACGGGAAGACGGTGCCGCCGACAAAATACCGACCGCCAGGGATGGCGGTCGCTTCCAGCATCCTGCTTCTGGCGACACTCGTACCTCCATGCACAGCGGAAGTGCTGAAAATGCAGGAGCAACTTTCCAGCCCAACAGCGCCTTCCCGCACGGCCTGGCTTATTCATCGGTTACCGGAGAACTGTACAATCTCAACAGTGGGTATGGCACGCTCGCTATCATTAACCCGTTGACCCATGCCATCGAGGCGCGCATGCCGCTCAAGGGTTACAGCAATCTGTTTTCCGTACCGGGTCAACAAAGTGGCCGTTACCTCATCGCGCGCGGCGCCGACCGGAAAACCGATGCCAACCACGTCATCGCCAAAATCGCCGTGCTGGATACCACGACCAAAAGCGTGGTGGATCATCTTGATCTGCCCGATATCTACTTCGGAAAATATTACTTCAACGCCGAAGCCACCAAACTCTACATGACCACCGGCAGCTCCGGCAGCCCGGAGCAACAAGCCAATATCAAAGCTGATGTACTGCTGGCATTTGATCTCACTGCGTTGCCCACGCTGCGCCTGATACAGGAAATAAAAACCGGCCCAGCCGGATCAGTGGCTTTCCTGGAAAAGAACGGCGTCACGGAGCGGGTCTTTTCATCCAATGCCGAAGCAGGATCGCTGGTCGTCATTGACGGCAAGAGCGATGCCATACTGGAAACCATCGCCGTCACCGAAGGTGCATCCCATGCACGGGTCTGGATGCTGGGCGGCCGGGCGTAATAAGTCCAGCCACATGCTACCGCTTTAGTATATATTCATCAGCAAGTAAATCCGGGTGTAGAGAGCCATGCGCTCTACACCCGGAAACATACTGTATTATGAATCTCACCTATGCTCAATAAACCCACAGCCCTGCGGCACCCCCTATCTATTTTTATTCCTGAGTCAGCCTCCCACTAGAACACTGCTTGCAGAATCACCGTGCTTGCTTCCCTATTTATCTCTTTATTTTATGTGCCATGTATCCAACCTGTAACTTCCCAGAGCGTAGTCTGGATCATGTGGGGAATTTTGGCACGATACCACACACCGTCTCCACTAAATAAAGAACTCTAACCTTTTAGTGAATACGGTGAAATAAATGTGTCGGGTAATCATCACCAAAAAAGGAGTTTTATCATGACTGAAAAAGTACGTGGTTCCGATCAATTGAAACTGAATTGCTCCAGCTTTTCGGCCTTGACACAGGAGGAGCTGATGCAAGTCGCAGGCGGTCTGCACAGTGGGGGCGGTTTGTTTATGCGGCCTTTTCCACAAGGGATACCCTGGCCAGACCTGTTCATAAACCTGCCGCAGTTTAATCAGGTTAATCCAGTCATTAACGTCGGATTGACCAAGGGTGGATTTTAAACTCACCGTAAGCTGCAACAAAATGTAATGCCTTGACCAGGAGGAAAACACCATGAAATCGACAGAACAGACTCGCATTGTGCAGATACATCCGACACGTCGGTGTAATTTACGCTGTCGTCATTGCTATTCCTCCTCGTCACCTCAGGAGCGCGACATGCTTGATGCCGCGCTCCTTTTTGATGCCATCACGGACACTGCTGCTCTCGGCTACGACTGGGTCAGTTTTTCCGGTGGAGAACCCCTGCTCTATCGCCCCTTGCCGCAATTGCTGCGTCATACCCAATCACTGGGCCTGCATACTGCCTTGGCTACCAATGGCATGCTCTTGAATGAGCGTCATTTAGATGCCATTACACCTTTCATTGATTTAATTGCCATCAGTATCGACGGCATTCCTGAATCTCACAATAATATTCGTGCACATGAACATGCTTTTTCAAGCATGGCGTCAAATCTAGATAACCTGCGTGAGCGCGGCATAAAGTTTGGATTTATTTTTACGCTCACCCAACACAACCTGCACGAACTCCAATGGGTCGCCGATTTTGCTCTCGATCAAGGCGCAAAATTGCTGCAAATACACCCTCTGGATGAAGTTGGACACGCCATTGAACACATGATTGGTGAAACGCCCGATCATGTTGAAAGTGCTTACGCCTGGTTACTCGGCCAACAAATTCAACGAACCTCTGAAGAACGCCTTGCCGTTCAGGTTGATTTGGTATTCAGTGATCACCTTAAAGCGTATCCGGAATTATTTTATGCGGGTGAAATGCTGCCAGAGGAAGACGTGTGCCTGGCTAATCTGTTATCACCACTAATAATAGAAGCCGATGGCACGGTCGTGCCATTGCAATATGGGTTCCCGCGCAATTATGCATTAGGTAACCTGGCCAGTACGCGCCTGCATACCATGGCGGATACCTGGCGAAAAAATACCAGGACATCATTCCACGCACTTTGCCGGGCCGCCTACGAACAGGTGACAAATACGTCATCGTCACGTTTCGTCAGCTGGTACGATACTGTCGCCAGGTTAGGCCGGTCTTTATCCAGTCCAGCCATTGACTACCATAGCATTCATGTACCGGTGCAACGACCCGTGTCTTTTATGCAGACAAATAACCGGTAACTGATTTATGCGCACGGGTTTATTTCGCCAGGAGGTGTTACAACGGCCAGACAGCGCTGCCTTGGGGCAGGTAACGCTGACCACGCCCCCCTCTACAACACTCCTGATCATGGTTGCCACAGCCATTGCGATGATGTTGATCACATTCGCGATATGGGGTGAATATACGCGCAAGGTTCATGTCACAGGATTTTTAGCGCCTGACAAAGGTCTCATCAAAGTATCGCCACCCATGGCAGGCACACTGATTGAAAAGCATGTCAAGGAAGGCCAGCAGGTAAAACAAGGCGATGTGCTATTCGTTCTCTCTACGGATCGTAGCACACCGATGATCACCAACACTCAGGTAGCGACGCTTCAACAACTGAACGAACGACGCAGCAGTTACGAATCTGAACGAGCCACGCAGCATAACATCGACAAGCTACAGCAAAACGGCTTGAAGGCGCGTATCGAGGCAAGCATTCATGAAATAGCGCTCCTCGATGCTGAACTGAAAACACAAACAACGCGTCTTGAAAGTGCGGAACAAACCGCCACCCGATTCGCTGAACTGGCCAGAAAACAATACATCCCCACTCTTCAGGCACAGCAAAAATACGAAGAAATGCTTGAACAGCGTGCGCGTCTTCAGGAAATGGAGCGGCGCCGTGCCAATCTTGTCGAGCAACGCACCACACTGAATGTCGAATTGGAATCCAGCGCATTGCGTGCCAGTGTACAACGTACTGAAATTGAACGTAATCTCGCCATACTGGAACAAGAACGCGTGGGTATGGAATCACAGCGGCTGGTGACCATTACCGCTCCCGCAGATGGGCAAGTCACGGCGATTGTTGCAGAGCAAGGGCAATATACACTGGCAGCCACACCGCTGCTGACGATCCTGCCAAAAGATGCAACCCTGCAGGCACAACTTCTAGTGCCAAGTCGGGCAATTGGATTCATTGCACCCCAGCAAACTGTCGCCTTACGTTACCAGGCATTTCCTTATCAACATTTTGGCAATCATCCGGGCCGCGTAGTCGAAATATCAAAAACGCTGATGGCGCCCACTGAAACCACTCTCGCCGTTCAGGAACCGGTATACCGTATCACCGTCGCCCTGGATGCGCAAACAGTGCGTGCCCAGGACAAAAATATGCCACTGCAAGCGGGCATGTTGCTGGATGCGGATGTATGGCTGGAACGACGCTCTATCATTCAATGGATATTCGCCCCTCTTTACACCTTGAGCGGAAAGATCTGAACATGCAACTTAACACGACCTTGCAATTGGGCCTGCGTAAACGTATCCCCATCATTTTGCAAACGGAAACAACCGAATGTGGCGTTGCCTGCCTGGCAATGTGTGCCGCCTATTATGGACATAAAATTGATCTGGCCAGCTTACGCAATCGCTTTTCCGCCTCGCTACGCGGTACTACACTACAGGATCTTACCTGTATCGCGGATTTTTTATCCCTGTCTTCCCGTCCGGTAAAGCTGGAATTAACTGACTTGAAAAAATTACACTGCCCGGCGATTCTACATTGGGATATGAATCATTTTGTCGTGCTTGTTAAAGCACACTCAGATCACATCACAATTCACGACCCAGCCCATGGACGTCGTATTCTATCCATACAGGAAGTCTCTTCCCACTTCACGGGTGTAGCTCTGGAGCTATCACCCGATGAAGGTTTTGAACCACGATGTGAGCAACGTAGCATTTCCCTGCGACACCTGATTGGACGTTTACAAGGCTGGCAGAACGCGCTAACGAAAATCGTGGCATTGGCCTTTTCACTGGAAATTTTTGGCCTGGCCAGCCCGCTGTTCATGCAATGGGTCGTCGACAGCGCCATTGTCTCAGCCGACAAGGATTTATTGACCGTACTTGCCGTGGGATTTTTATTGCTCGCCTTGATTCAGGTAGGCATGAGCGCACTACGCTCATGGTTATTGATGGCCTTGAGTGCGCAGCTTAATACTCAATTGATCGCCAGACTGTTCGGACATTTGCTGCAACTTCCCATCGGATTCTTCGTAAAACGTCATCTGGGTGATGTAGTATCACGTTTTGAGTCGTTAACTCAAATTCAACGCACGCTCACCGGCAGCTTTCTCGAAGCACTCATTGATGGCGTAATGGCCATTGCGATCCTGATCATGATGCTCATATACAGCCCCCTGCTAACGTTGATCGTCATCATCGCAGCGCTGTGCTATGGCACACTCCGCCTGATTTTCTATCGCCCATTGAGACAGGCTGAAGAAGAACACATCGTGCGTGGTGCGAAGCAGCAATCCTATTTCCTGGAAAGCGTACGTGCCGTACAAAGCATCAAGTTACTCAATGGACAGCCGCAACGCCATACCCAATATCAGCACCTGACTGTTGACCATATGAATGCCGCCGTGCGTGTTCAACGCCTTGCCATCATGTTTAAGGCATTCAACGGCAGCCTGTTCGGAATTGAAAATATTGCAGTGATCTGGTTAGGTGCGAGCCTGGTCCTGGAAGGTGGATTTTCAATAGGTATGTTATTCGCCTTCATTGCCTATAAACAAATTTTCATCACACGCATTGTCAGTGTCATCGAAAAAAGTGTGGAAATGACCATGCTGGGACTGCATGCCGAACGCGTAGCTGATATCGCACAAACCGACCCTGAAAACTCCGGCCCCGGTGCCGGCCTGGGTACTGCCATTCCACAGCACTTTGATATCGAAATGCGCAATGTCGATTTTCGATACTCCACAACTGACCCATACACATTACGTAATGTGAATATGCGCATCGAACAGGGGGAATCCGTGGCTATCATCGGCCCATCAGGATGCGGAAAAACCACGTTACTGAAACTCATTCTTGGGATTTTCCCGCCGGATACCGGCGAGATATGTATCGGAGGAAGCAACATTCGACATTTGGATGCCAAACAGTATCGTTCTCTGGTAGGTACTGTAATGCAGGACGATCACTTGCTCACTGGCTCTATCACTGACAACATCTGCTTCTTTGCGGAACATCCCGATCACGAACACATCATGCGTTGCGCGGCGCTTGCGGCAGTTCATGATGACATTCTCACCATGCCCATGGGTTATCACACCATGATTGGCGACATGGGTTCGGTGCTCTCTGGCGGACAAAAGCAACGTCTTCTATTGGCACGCGCCCTGTATAAACGTCCGCATATTCTGGTGCTCGACGAGGCGACCAGCCATCTCGATATCGCACGTGAAAAACACGTGAATCATGCCATTCGCGATTTAAATCTCACCCGCATCATCGTCGCCCACCGCCCGGAAACTATTGCCAGCGCCGACCGTGTCATCGATCTGTCTGCCGCCAATACAAACCCGACCAAGACGTATTCCGTGTGCTCGGCCGCTTGAAATAACAGGCCTCGTTCTCCGACTCATCAAGCTACAGGTTTGCTCTGTTTTTGATTACCTCTTTTCCCATGTATCCAATATGTAACTCCATCACTGTTATTTTGCGCTGGCGTGACGTTCGAGTGCCCGCAGGACTTTGACTTCACGAAACACTGATGATTAATATTTAATCTAATCGCGGAAAAGGAGATCTATCATGAAAAAGTCTGTATTGACTCATGCTGCGTTAGGAGTGGCAATGGTGTTTACCTTGACACTCAACACAGTCGTGCATGCCGCACCCCCAGGAGGAAAATTCACCAAACAACCCGTGGCAACCCAGTTTGATCGTTCATTGAACTATGTGCCACCGGAACAACTGCCGATAGTGGATAGAGCCGCAGGATTGAGCGAAATGGAAATGCGTCAGCGCATGACGGCCGTTGCTGTGACTCCGGAAGGAGAAACCTACCAGGCGGAAGTTACGGCGGAAGACATGGCAATCTTTGAAAATGCACTGTCTGAAATCTCGGAATCCTATCAGGGCAAAAAACGCGACACAAAAAAATCTCCTAGAAGAGGTGTTGCGCCGGAAGTCAATGCGACATCGAATGGTGTAAATGCGGAGTCCGTCATCGGCACCGATCAACGTGTGCAGGTGTTCTCCACTACGACTTATCCCTGGCGTGCCGTAGGACGGATCGCTGTCGGATGCACAGGTACGCTGATCGGCCCACGCCATGTTCTAACTGCGGGCCATTGCGTGTATAACATCGCAAACAATCAGTGGTATTCCAACCTGAATTTCACTCCGGGGAAAAATGGCAACAGCAATCCTTATGGTACAATTGCCTGGTCATCTGCCATTACTACCACGGGCTGGACCGTCAACCACGATCGCAATCATGACTATGCCATGATCATTCTGGGGTCGCACATCGGCAACACAGTCGGCTGGCTCGGTTATGGTTACAACAACAGCCTGCCGTACTATACCGTCAATATTAACGGTTATCCTGGTGACAAACCCTTCGGCACCCTGTGGCATTCGAACTGTACCTTGGCTATCATACAGACTTATCGCCTCTACTATCCTTGTGATACTTATAACGGCATGAGCGGCAGTGGTGTATACGCCTATTTTCCTGCCACCAGTTCACGTATCATTTATGGCATCCATGCCTATGGTGTCGACTCAACCGGATATAATGGTGCGACACGGATCACCTCGGATGTCTATAGCCGCCTCAATAACTGGATCAGCGCCAATCCCTAATGATGCAGGGTACACTTAATTTTCCATGCCTCTCAACCGGGTTCTCATGGGCCCGGTTTTTTTTCATGCAATCTGGGCGGTGGAGTATCTTTGTCCTCGGCATGTATCTATCACTGCCTGTGTATGGAGGCGGAACGATGACGCTAAAGGAAATGTCGTTCGTGAATTACCCCCTTTTATCCAGTGCCAGTTTGCACACGCATACTGGCGCGGCCACACCCGTTTTGCGTTTGTCATTTGCGGCACAATTCGCCAATGCCTGCCTCGCTACGCAGGGTGTGATGGCACGGTACATCGATAGGTTTTCTGTCACTAATGCCCGCGATGGCTTACGCATCATTATGATTGAGCAAAATCCCTCTCCCGACGGCTGCCCTGAGATTTATCAGCCTCAGCAAAAAATGTTTTCCATCGACATGTCCAGAGATGCTCCCATCAAACAGATACTGCTGTTAAATTATTTCGCACCACAGCACACCTGGCAAAGTGACCATCAAATTACCATGTTGGCGGTTGACAGGGCGATTGCCCGCAAATCGCCAACCCAGCATCAACCACTCATCCTGCAACGCTTAGGTGCCACCACGACATTACTGGCATTATCGAATATAACGATCAAATCTGATGTGGGAACGGCGTCCATGCCTCGTTATGTCATTGCCTTTGATGTTCACTTTGCCAATCGCTGTGAGGCCGATAATGGCATTGAGGTTCGGCTGATTGAAAGTCGCAGCAACCCAAGTGCACCAGCATCGCAAATGATGTACGACTGGCTGCTGGTGATGCAACGCAATGGTGCCACACGCTGCGATAAAACAGCACAACCATTCGCACGGCACTTTACGCTGCAACGCGACCTCCACCCCTATTACAAACGGCAATTGCTCGTGCTTAATCCTCTGACGCCAATGGCAACAACACCCACAAAACCCTTTCATGCATTGAATGTCTGGCCAGGCACATCTTAAAGACCATTATAAAACTCAAGAGGCAAGCCTGTTTATCCATGATTTCTGTAGGGGTCAAGATTTTCACACATCAACCGTAATATTTTCTATCCAAGCATTTTTGCTCCCACGTTTCCATCAAACAAAATGGATTGTATTTCACCACTCAAACCCCACCGCCCACAGCGGTTGTGAATGTTTTTCAAATTCATGCCACAGTGTGGCATAACTCTTTCCATTCACCGGATGCTTTTCATCGCCCGCAATTTCAGCCAACGGACACAATACAAAAGCGTAGCTCAGGATCTCGTTACGTGGCAGTATCAGGTTATTTTCGTTGAGCACTGCATCGCCATAGGTCAATAAATCAAGATCCAGAGTGCGGGAATTGAAACGCTGGCCGTTGCGTACCCGACCATGATGGTGTTCAATATCATGCAGATGCGTGTTGATGGCATGCACATCCTGCTCCGTATCAAAACCGGCCACCAGATTATAAAAATCGTCACCGGCAAAACCTACCGGCTGGCTTTCATAAACCGATGAAATCACCAGATCACCGAAACGTTCACGTAGTTCGGCAACACCCCTGCGAATGTTGACTATGCGCTCAATGTTGCTGCCAATGCTAATGTAAACTCGTGGCATATCAGGCTCGCCTAATTCGGATTCTGGCCGCGTTCAATAATCACACCCACGTCACGCGCACCACGCACGGCACCCTGTTTATTCACCTGTAAACGCAACCACGGCACCTGAAACTCCGTCAACACGATCTCTGCCACACGCTCGGAAAGGGTTTCGACCAGTTGAAAATCGCTGTTACCCACAAAATCAATCAAACGCTTGGCCACCGCCTTGTAATTGAGGGTATCGTCAATACGATCCGTTTGTGCCGCCTTGCGAATGTCGGTTGCCATTTCAATATCAAGTATAATAGTCTGTTTGATACGCCGCTCCCATGCGTATATACCAATTACCGTATCAATCCGCAGGTCGCGTAGATATATAATATCCATAATGACTTCCACCTTATCAAGAAACATTTATGAGTATACTTTACACGAAAACACGGTGAAATCCGCATCCATTAACCACTCACCCGTTATTAAGCACCCATGACCATAGACATTGTATTGATTATTTTTGCTTACTTATCAGGCTCGTTGTCAACGGCCGTCATCGTCTCCAGGCTGGGACATATCCCTGATCCACGCACCCAGGGCTCGGGCAACCCTGGCGCTACCAATATGCTGCGCGTGGGTGGCAAAAAAGCGGCGGCATTGACCCTGCTGGGGGATATGCTCAAAGGCTTGATCCCCGTCTCGCTGGCATCTGTACTGGCAACAGATAATACCATCCTGGCGCTGGTGGGCATGGCGGCTTTTCTTGGGCATCTGTACCCGGTATTTTTTGGATTTCGTGGGGGTAAAGGCGTAGCAACCTCACTGGGCGTGTTGCTGGGGGTTTCATGGATCGTGGGCCTGGGTGCGCTCATTACCTGGATATTCATGGCCAAGGTATTTCGTTATTCTTCGCTGGCCGCACTCACGACCGCTATTCTGGCGCCCGTGTACCTGTGGCTGGTATGGCCCGCGCCTGCACTGTTAGCCATGGCATTGGCAATGAGTGCGCTACTGTTATGGCGTCATCGCAGCAATATTCAACGACTCATCAACGGACAGGAAGAACGGCTTGCCCGCAAGAAGTAGACTCATGACTGTGTTGCTGCGCGCTATGCATGGATGCAGCGCCGTTGCCGAGAATGCACCCGCAAGGGGTACGCCGTGGTTGTAAGGGGCTAAAGCCCCAACAACACACGCAGCCGGAAGCGACCCATGCATGCCGGGTTACGGCAGCCTAATCCGACCGACTACATCAATGCGTGGTACGCAGCAAGGCGACGCGCATCAATTTCCCCTTCGCTCACCGCTTGCAGCACTCTGCAACCGGGTTCAACCGTATGCTTGCAATCATTGAATTTACAGGCACCGAGATACGGACGAAATTCAATGAAGGCATGCTCGATCTGCGCACGATCAAGATGATGCAATCCAAATACCTGTAATCCAGGCGAGTCAATCAAATGGCTGCTGGCATCCAGATGATAAAGATGTGCCGCCGTGGTGGTATGACTCCCGGAGTCCAGCGCCGTTGAAATTGCGGCGGTACGTATCTGCAAGTCGGGCAACAGTGCATTAACGATACTGGATTTCCCCATGCCGGACTGCCCGACCAATACACTGGTGTGCCCCTCGAGATGAGTGCGCAAGGCTGTCACATCTTGCTTGGCACATAATGTTACCAGAGGATATCCAACATCACGATACAGTTGCAGCATTTTCAATGCCTGCTGCGTCTCCACCACCATATCGCTTTTATTAAGCACAATGAGCGCCTTAATACCTTCATTTTCAGCCGCCACCAGACAACGGTTAAGCAGCTCTTCATAAAAACTCGGCACCGCCGCCACCACAATAATTATTTGCGTAACATTGGCAGCAATAACTTTTTCACGAAACGCATCAGAACGATGCAACCGGGAACGGCGCGGCTCCACTGACTCAATAACACCATGATCCGACTCCGTGAGTCTGATCTTCACATGATCACCACACACGACACCGGTTTTTTTGCCTCGCGTAACGCAGACAACCGCACGACCATCTGCCAATTCCACAACCAACTGCCTACCGAAACCGGCAACGGCCTGACCTGACAAAAAAGGAAATGGCGTATTAATTAAAAAGAACTCCCCGGCAATACATAATCGATTACCATGACTTTTCGTTCTCATTCATAGCGTAAACTGTTATTTTAAACAAAAAAACCGCAGGATATTTTATAATTGGTCATGCATCTACCAATGAAAAATATTGTCTCGCAACAATATCCCATGTATAACGTCGGCAAGCAACTTCAAGCATATCCTGCCCGACTTTTTCGATCATGACCCCATCCAGAGACTTAACAAGCCGCTGCAACTCTGTACCATCACCAAAGAAAAGCGCCTTCTCTTCTGTAGTACAGCGATTATAATCACAATCAAAAGCCAGAACCACTGTACCAAAGTGCATTGCCTCAACCAATGAGGGATTAGTCCCTCCCGCAGAATGCCCATGCACATAGATGAATGCACGCGATCGTAGCATTTTGAGTTTCCCCACATCATAAACAGGATCAAGCAAAAAAAGATGTTTAACATCAGCATAACGATCACGAAGACGTTGGCCATATTCGCTGTAATGCCAGTTACCCACCATCACCAGAGGATGAGCATCAAGCCCCGAGAACGCCTCAAGAATGATATGCACGTTATTTTCCGGCTCGATGCGGCACACTGAAAAGGCATATCTTTCTGGAAGATCATGCCTGTCCATCTCTGTCGCCTCAACTGCCATGGCATGATCTCCACCATAGGCGATCACGTGGCTCTCCAACCCATAAGTTTGCATCACATATCTGGCAATGGCATTGTTATCGGAAATCACAACATGCGAAAAACGTACCGCCATTTTTTCTGAAAACCGTAAAAACCACTTTGCCAAACCTTGCCATTTCGCCCTGCGCCATTCAATACCATCTATGTTGACAATAATTCGAGCCGATGAAAAAAACCTTACAAGCGGCAGCGCAATTGCACCCGACACTCCCAACAAAAAAATGACATCGTTACGGTTCCAGATCGCCGAAACCAATGAAACGATATCGTAGGGAATGCTCTGAACGCCATTGGGATCGCATCGAGGTGGTACATTTAAATCCTGAAAAAGGAAAATCGTTACAGGCTGCCTGGGCGGAGGCTGCTTAATGCAAATACGCGACAACTACGTTGACAATTACCGCAAAGCACGGCAAACCACCTGCCCAACGAAGCCATTAACACCGGTGACTAAAACCTGCTTCACGCCAACAACTCCCGGTATACAGCCAGCGTCTCGTTTATAACTTTTTCCACGGAAAATTCTGCTACCGCGATCTCCCGCCCTCTTGCCCCCATCCGGTGGCGTAACTCTGTATCCTCAATCAAACGCCGCAAGGCATCTGCCAACGCACCCGCATCACGCACCGGCACAAGCAGCCCGTTGTCTCCGTGCCGCACAATCTCCCGGCAACCAGGTGTATCTGTGGTGATAATAGGCAGACCACAGGCCGCGGCCTCTATTAATACCTTTGGCACACCTTCACGGTAAGAAGGCAAACAAACAATATGGGATTGAAGAAATACTTCAAACATATTTTCACGCTTCCCCCACCAGCGCCACAACTTTCAAATAATGCTCAATAACAATCCGCTCATCAAACTCCCGCAACATTTTTTCCCGGCCTTTGCGGCCCATTTCGCGGCGTGCGCCCACAGGTAAATTCAGCATACGCTCCATTTTATTCGCCAAATCCATCGCATCTTTTGGTTGACACAAAAAACCCGTTACACCATCGTCTACGGTATCCCTGCAACCGGGCGCATCCGTCGTAATCACCGGCATGGCCATGCTAGCGGCTTCAAGCAAGGTGCGGGGAACGCCTTCGCGATAAGAGGGCAGCACCACGCAATCCGCTAAGCGGAGAATCGCAATCACGTCATCCGTGTGCCCGAGGTACTCCACAATGCCTTCCTTCTCCCACGTCTGAATTGTTTCCAATGGAATTGCCGAAGGATTTTCCACGCCAACAAACCCGAGCAAACAAAAACGCGCGGCGGGATACTGGGACTTCAAGCTTCGCGCAGCTTCCACATACTCCCCCACACCTTTGTCCCACAGCATACGGGCGACAAGCAAAAACACGAGACCCCGTTCGTCATTTTCACCACCTTCCTCTTTGGGTAAAAAATGCATCACATCAACGCCGGAACCTGGAATACGCTCCGCTTTATCCGGCGGCACCAGTCCCAACGCCAGGAACATGTTCATATCTTCCCGGTTCTGAAAAAACACCCTGAACGCCCGCCGAAATATCCATCGGTAAAGCCCTTGCACCAGCCAGGTAAGCGGACTCCGTCGAATAAAAACGCGCCCTAATCCAGACACATTCGCCACCGTAGGAATGCCCACCATTGCCGCCGCCAAAGCACCATAGATATTGCCTTTAGGCGTGTAACTCAACACCAGATCTACGCCCTCCTTTTTAAAAAGGCGATAGAGCGCCCACACCGTTTGCATCTCTCGCAGTGGATTGATGCTGGCTCCCACCAATGGAATCGAAGCATGACGAATACCCGCTACACGCAGCTTTTCCACATAGGCATCATCTGGCCCAATCGCCACCACCTCGTAGCCAGCGGTCATCAGCGCGCGCATTAAATTGAGACGGAAATTGAACAAATACCAAGTGGTATTGGCGAGAACAGCAATGCGCATGTAGAAAAATCTCAGCCATAAATGACTATACTTCGTTGCACTAACCGAGTAACCCAATAACTATTGCTGCTCCAGCCACGCCTGAAACATCAGCACATCCCACAGGTGATACTGCCAATTCCGCCTCCCTGAAAGATGCTCCAACCACTTCTCCCGAATCGGCCCAGGATTGAAAAAGCCTTCCTCCCGCAAGCGTTTCTCATCAAGCAGAGATTCCGCCCATTCACGCAACGGCCCACGCAGCCAGGCATCAATAGGAATACCAAAACCCATTTTGGGGCGATCGATCAATTCTTTGGGGACATATTTATGCAATACCTGCCGCAGCAACCATTTTCCTTGCCCATTGCGTATCTTCATGGAAAGCGGAATCTGCCAGGCAAACTCCACCAGCCGATGATCCAGAAATGGAACACGCGCCTCCAGGCTCACGCCCATGCTGGCCCGATCCACTTTCACCAGAATGTCGTCAGGCAAATAACTCACCGTATCCAAATACATCATCCGTTGGGTAAAATCGGGCAGGTTCGCCCATTGACCTTGATCCGTAAGAACTGTGAGCGGCTCAGAGGCCCCCAGCACCACGGAAGCGGGATCTTTCCAATGAGAAACCAGCCCCAGATACATCTCTTCTGGATGATCAACAGCCAATATTTCCGCCAGCTTGTGCAGCTTATCACCCAGGTTGCGCTGCTTGATTTTATCCGGCAATACGGGTCCCAGTTTTTGAAATAAGAGGTTCCAAGTCTGCGGTGATAAAGTTTCCAGCGTCCTGGCTGTCGCGCTCCTCAACCCCTTCGGCATCCGCCCGATTCTTTCCCAGATGCTCCGCCCCCAAAAGTATCGGTTATACCCCGCGAAAAGCTCGTCCCCCCCGTCCCCGGACAAACTGACAGTCACATGCTGCCGCGCCAATTGAGAAACCAGAAACGTCGGAATCTGCGATGAATCCGAAAATGGTTCATCATACAATGTTGGCAATTTAGGAATCACCGCCATTGCTTCTTCCGGCGTCACATAAAGCTCCGTATGATCGGTGCCCAGGTATTTAGCTACCGCCTTGGCATGTTTGGCTTCGTTATATTCTTCCTCATTGAACCCGATGGTAAATGTCTTTACCGGCCTGTCGCTTTGCGCCTGCATCAGCGCGACCACCGAGGAAGAATCTACCCCGCCCGACAAAAATGCACCCAGCGGCACATCCGCCATCATCTGCTGACGCACCGCATCTTTCAGCAAGATTTCCAACTCACCCACCGCCTGTTCAGCCGTTCCCACAAATGGATTAGCTACGCCAGCTTCGGCCACTTGCGCTACTGACCAATAAGTCACCACATCAGGCTCACGCTGCCGCAGGGAAACCGTTAACAAGCATCCCGGCCGCAGCTTGGCAATACCTTGATAAATAGAATATGGAGCAGGGATGTAGTTGTATCTCAGGAACATACACAGCACATTACGATCAATCTCGCCCTTGAATGCGGGATGCGCACGCAGTGCCTTTAGCTCTGAACCAAATAAAAACGTATCGCCCTGCCAGCCGTAATAGAGGGGTTTTTCGCCAATGCGGTCGCGACCTAGCGTCAGTGTATTGGTTTGCTTATCCCACACCGCAATCACGAACATACCGATGGAACGCTTGATTGTTTCTTCGATACCCCACACATCAAGCCCGGCCAACAAAGATTCCGTATCCGAATGCCCGCGCCACGCAACACCCCCTCTACTTTCATTCCCTCCGCCTTTCAGGGGGAGGGTTAGGGAGGGGGTAAAATCCTCCAGCGCACGCCGCAAATCCAGATGGTTATAAATCTCCCCGTTAAACACCATCACATACCGGCCACTCGCCGAATGCATCGGTTGATGCCCAGCCGGAGACAAATCCACAATTGATAAGCGCCGATGTCCAAAACCAATGCGCTGCTCCACATCACCCCAATACCCCGCATCATCGGGGCCACGATGCACAATGGTATCGGCCATGCGCTTGAGCATAGCCTCATCGCTTTGATCGCCCTGCGCGACAACACCGCCTAGAAATCCGACGAGACCACACATTAGTTGCGTCCCCTGGCGGCGTCTTCAAGCAGGCGCGCAATCTTTGGTGCGGTCACCTGCAATGAGTACTCTTGCTCAACACGTGCTCTCGCAGCCTGACCAAGACGTTGACGCAAAACCTGCTGATCAGCCAATTTAATCAAAGCATCAACCCATGCATCATTGTCGCCCGCCAACAATCCAACACTGGGAGAAACAATTTCTGAATTCACCCCGACGGGTGACGCAACAACTGGCCTGCCACACGCCATATATTGAATGAGCTTATACCCACACTTGCCTCGCTCCCACGGCGAATCGCGCAACGGCATTATTCCAACATGAATAGATTCGAGTAATTTTGCTTCCGTATCTAACGACCAGTCATGCTGCTGAAACGACACCCCTGGGAAGATAAGTGGTGGAGCACCTATAGTTACAAAAATAATGTTCCTTGCTTGAGCAACCCTGCGAAGGGGGTCAGCAATGGCGCTCAAGTATTGAGAGGTTGAGGAGCTCCCTATCCAGCCAATTCTTAATACCCTATCAATCGGTTCAGGCGTAGCTCGATATCGATCAACATCCACAACCGTCGGAATGATAAGCACATTTTTTGCACCATTACGGCTCGCATAATCTGCCAAATAAGCGTTTCCCGCAGTGACTGCGTAAGCGCCCGAAAGTAACGGTTTAAGCTTTTCTCCCAAGAGGGTACGAATTAATCTTGAATGATTTAAATCATAGTTGTGGAAAATCGCATCATCATAGTCAACCACGTAAGGAATGCCGGATTTTGCCAGCAATGATTCGGCCACGCCCGGCAAATAGGGAAACAGCTCTTTTTCAACCCACACAACGTCAAATCTCTTGATGGTCGCAATGTTGTGCAGTCGTCTGAAATATGCGTTAACTACAGATTTAAGATTTCTTAATCTATTCAAAGTCCAATTCTTAGATTGGTATAGAGATGTCAAATAAGCATTGTCCAATAATGGCGCAACTGTTACCTCAATACCCATCGACTCAAATTTGGGTACATATTGCAACGACCTCAAGCGACTGCTCGCACCAAGGTTCTCATAGCGGCTCAAAATTAAAATCCGCAAGCTCACAATTCAACTCGGCGCAATTCGTAGCGTATCTCGTAACAAGGCAATAAGTAGCAAAACATCTCCTCGTACAACTCTTTCGTATAAGCGTTCAGATTTACGATGGCTCCAATAGTTTTTTTGAAAGCATGGCGAACATAGAACGGAGGGGGCGACTTAAATCCGAGCCGAACATCCTCTACCGAAAATGTCAGCTCTCGTTGATAAGTCGGCACCTTACGAGAAAGATAGATATCCCTCGAAAAATAGCTCATCGAGTACAAACCAAAAAAAGCCTTGTGTGTTATATCCGAGTAAAAGTATGGGTTGGAAAAGTGTGGCACGACAATAACCAATTTTCCGCCCTTTTTCAGAACGCGAGCCAATTCAGTCAACAACATCGGGACATCTGGAACATGCTCAACAAAATGTGATGAATACACCTCATCGACCGCTTCCACTGGCAACGCTTTTAATACCTCATACACGTCCCCAACCAAGTCAACACATTCGTAGTCGAGCAAGTCGACACCGATAGAAGCAGGATTTTTTTTTCTATTCCCACACCCTAATTCCAGGCTGACATATTGCCTGCATGCAAGATCCGACAAAAGGTTGTGCTTATCTATAAACCCCATCAACTTCTCCACAAAAATAACCAATCAACTGGCGGTAAGCAATCAAGGTATTCTGCGCATCCGCCCATGATCGCCTAACGACACTCTGAACCAGCCTCAATGGCAACTCTACCGCAGTAAGAACAATCAATAGAAAATAGGAAATTGCAGAATAATGCTTTTGCGCATACAACACTCTGCTTCTCAATGAATAAAACAAGCGAGTTGCCTTGACCCGCTCAGAACACCCGCCACCTTTATGGAAAGCTGTCGCATCCGAAATAAAATATGAGGTATAACCAAGCTGCATGGCTCTCAACGACAAATCCACTTCTTCAAAATACACAAAGAATCGCTCATCAAATCCCTGACAGCGATCGAACAAGCTCTTCCTAATTAAAAAGAAAGCGCCAATAACTTGATCAACTGTCTGGCTTTCATTTAACTCATCAGGGGTCATCAGGTGTGCAGGGAATAGGCTAGGGATCAACTTAGACAAACCCAAGGTTTTCCCAGCCAATATTCGCAAGGATGGAAAACGTGCGGCGGATGTCGTCGCATCTCCATTCTCGTCAACAAGCCTAATACCACAAATACCGACACCCGAATTTTCAGGTCGCTCCATAAAAGCCATGGTTATGGATAAGGTATCTTTGTACAACGCCGCATCCGGATTAAGAAAAAGCAGATATTCGCCCTGAGCATGCTGAGCTCCCAAGTTACATGCTTTGCCAAATCCTAGGTTTTCTCCAGACAGAATTACCGTAATGCCCAGAACGTCTGTAACCGTACTTTCCGAGCCATCCGTTGAGCCATTATCAACCACGATGGTTTGTATGACATAAGGCGCGCCAAATTTCTGGATTGAGTTGATGCAGTCACGTAGTTGGTGACCGGCATTCCAGTTGACGATGATAATCGATAGTAATGTGGGCTTTCTATAAGCCATAAAATGGTTCCATGTACTTTATTTTAGGCTCTAGTCTAATTGGTTAGTGACAAGATTATCACCTGCTGCCTGGGCCAAGAGCTGCAAGGGATTCAGCAAACCGCTGGTTGTCCGGTCGATGGCGCGGAACCAGCCCAGGTAACTTTCGAGATACTGAGTGGCCACACCATGGAAACGCTGCATCCAACTTTTTAACCGGGCGATGCGTGATACCCATGTCTTTGGCCGCTGCTTTAAGGGCACGGGAGCCATCCGTACACAGCACGGCATCCTTGCTCAGGACGGGCTTCAGCGCCGCCGCGATATGGGCCGAATCATCGGCTTTCAACACGCAGTCCGTTGTGGTTCCAGAACGATCCCGGCTCACCAAGACAGGGGTTTGCTCGGTGGACAATCCGCGCTTCTTGGCCTTGCCTCCCCCGCTTGCGACCGATGCGCGGAAGGTTTTTAGACCCTTTGTGCGACTCAAGGAAGTACGTCTCATCGGATTCAACGATACCCACAAGGGCTTTAGCCTGAACGGTTTTAGGCAATTCAAGGAAGCGGTGACGCCAGCTAAAAGCGGCTTGATGCGATATATTCAGTTTCTCCGCCGCCTGTTTAAGCGGCAGTCCGTCTCGCAGCGCTTCGGCTTGGGCAACCCACTTGCCTTTCATGTGCAGCCGGGCCAGCGGTGTACCGGTCAGGGCGTTGAACGTCCTGGCACAGTCCCGGCACTTGAAGCGCTGCAAGCCGGATGCCGTGCCGTTCTTAACCATCGCTTTACTGCTGCAACACGGGCAGCATGGCTCTTCAGAGACGCCTTTCTCGATCAAGGCAATCGAAGAAACACGGCTTTCGCCCGCATTCAGTTCGATTGCCACCTGACGGCGTTGCAGCGGTGTCAGCCACTCCAGATTGGCGATCAATTTCGTCAACTCGCGTTTGCGCATTTCCGCTCCTTTACCTGTTTCGACCCTCACCGGTCGCCTGATGAAATTGTATCACTAACCAATTAGACTAGAGCCTTATTTTATAAATCTTAGAAATCACAAAACCGATTAGCGCGAACTGAATCCAACTAGATAAGGAGACGAAAAGTGTTTCTTGAAATACTGATTGAAGGAGCGGCAAATATGAAATACAAAGCATATATAAAGCAAACTCATCTTTTTTATTGTTCATTGACCACCGGAATAGATATCCATACAGGTAACCAATAAATAAAGGCACAACAACAATACCCGACCACCCAAAATCTTGTACATATTGCAGATATGTTGTGTAAAGATTAGTCAAATGGGGAACAGGCACAAACTCCTGGACCAAACTTACAGGTTTTTCAGCCAACCCCGCTGCAGCCGCGAGCGAGAAAAAAAACCTTAATGTATTGCTACCCCAATCACCACCAATTATATGAATTTGATTTTGATCAAGGTAAACTGATAAAGCAGGAATTGAACTAAAAAGATAATCGATAAGATCACTCATAGCGCCTAGCGCTGCTTCATCAGCCTTGCCCATAGCACTGCCCATGATCCAAAACACAACAAAAGTAAATGCTGAAAATGCTACTGAAATAATACCTACACGCCGAGTAATTATTTTCCTGTCACTACTAAATATATAAACTAATCCAAGCAGCAAAAATATAAAAGCAATTGGTCCACGTCCCGTAGAAATAACAGCCATAAACAATGCCGCCACTAAAAAGTAACCAAACAATATTTTATGCAGCAGATTGGCCTCATTTCGGATAATGAGTATTTGTAATGCCAACATTACACCAAGCGCTATTGGACTCCCGTACTTATATAAGCCATAAATATCTTCATTCTCTATGGACATTAACGTCCTGGCATAAACAAGACTCTCTGCAAAATTCCCTTTATGTACAAGCTCAGAAAATATTCGATATTGTCCATAAAGACATATAGCAACCACTATCGCAAAGATTAAAAACAAGGTGGTATCTCGCCTTACCTTTCGCGGATGGATAATATGACCTTCGAAAAAAACAGCAACTGAAGAAAGATGTGATCCAATCGAGAAAAAAATTGCACCAAGCACAACAATCAATAGTACTTCTGCTGATGGCTTAATGAATCTATCACTAAAAATAACAAGGCCAGCCAGTTGAATAGCCCATATAGCCGCATATACAACAGAGGGATGCAACCCCCTCTTCGTCATGAACAAATTTACGCAAGCTAATGCAATCAAGATCGCTAGTGCAATTATCAGCATCTTTTTCTAACCTGATTAGATTTTGGCGAACATATTTTCGCGTGCAGCCCACAGAAAATCCATATCTTGCATCATTTACCATACCCAAGTTAACGTCGCGCCCACCATACAATGTAAATATGGTTCATCATAAATATTAAGCAAAAGAAAACCTTTGCTTTTCCTCATGTGGTTGAATAGCGATCCACACCCGAATGGCACTTACTTAAGCCACAACTTAATGAATTATTTAAGAAAAATGCAAATCCATTTATGGGATGTGGTGACGAAGGAACCGCATCAATCGCGACAGATACGGTTCCTTCGTCACCACATCCTACGGAAGCCTCACGGGCTTGCAAATATATTTCACTTATATTCAATTGGTTAGCCGTTAAGTAAGTGCCATTCGGCCAAGACTCCAGAAATTAACGTTTTATATTTCATATTATATTTCATAAACAAGATATTTTTTATTTTTTCTGCTATTGGCTCACGTCAAATAAATCCTGCGCGCCGCCCACAGCAACGTGGTATCCAACACCATTCTCCCAGTCCACGCAAATGCCGCTCCCACAACACCAAAATTGACAACCAGAAAATATAATGCAAACAAAAATAACGGAAGCTCGATGATATGTAACTTGGCAGTGATATCTGCCCTGCCGTACGCGTGTAAAAGAGAAAAATACATCACGCCAAGCGAATTGGCAAATACTCCAACGCACAATATTTGCCCAA
>JAHFRW010000044.1 GCA_023266055.1 Gammaproteobacteria bacterium
TGGAAGAGTTGTTGGGCCTGACTGCGAAGCAGCTGATGGGTCAGAGCCATACCTCTGCTGTCGGTTTGCCCCAGAGTGAGCGTGCCTGTCTGTTTGTCCCACCGTTTGACGAGCCGGATGCCTTGTTGTTGCCCGCGACGGAGGTGCGTCCGGCACGCTGGTTGAAATGCTGGCGTGAATCGTTAACGGAAGCTGGGTGGAGCGTCCATTTTTATAGCGATGTTACGGAGCAGCAACAGCTCAAGCGTGACTACGAGCAGTTGGCTGAGGAGTTGGCACTGCATGCAGTGCGTGATCCCACCACCTCCCTGCCGAACCGCCGCGCCTTGTTGCAAGGGCT
Organism: Gammaproteobacteria bacterium; assembly: GCA_023266055.1. Classification (GTDB taxonomy): domain Bacteria; phylum Pseudomonadota; class Gammaproteobacteria; family Ga007554. Next base: position 341 of record JAHFRW010000044.1, read on the forward strand.
GGAGCCGCATGTTTCACGCAGTCGGCGCTACGAGAACCCGCTATCTGTTTTATGTCTGAAAATTGACAATCTGGTGAAGCTGGAAGCGCAGCATGGCGCTGGCAGTAGCGAGCAGGTCGTGATTGCGCTCAGCCAGGTGTTGAAAGATCAGTTGCGTTGGGTGGACATGGCTGGCCGTATGGAGGCTGACGAATTTCTGGTGATCCTGCCGGAGACCCCCGAACCGGCCGCTGAAGAGCTGGCCAGCAAGCTGCGCGCGCGGATTGCCACGTTGCAGGTGGCCGGCAACGACGAGCAGGTCATGAAGCTGGAAGTGCGATGTAATGCGGTGGGCTGGGCCAAGGGTGACGATGCCGGGAAGCTGTTGCGTCGCGTCTACGAAGGGTTGTAATCGCGCCGCGTCAGGTTGATATTTCGATCAGTTCAAAGGTATTACCATCCGGATCACGTACAAACAGCGCGGCCCGGCCCGAGCGCGAGCGGGTAAACCCGATGCCAGCAAGATCCAGCGCGGTAGCAATTACCTCAAGCCCTGTTACTGCGACGGCCGTATGCCGGTCGTGCCCGCCATGCGCCGCCCGCCCGTGAGCAGGGTCTGGATTGGGTAATACCATCAAATGAATCTGCTGGCCAGCGGGCAGGGTATACCACACACCTGCAAACCCCAGGTCGGGGCGTGTGGCATCCGGTGACAAGCCCAATATGCCCTCATAGAATGCCCGTGACCACCCCAGGTCAGAGACCAGCCAGGTAATATGCAGCAGGTGTTGCAGATGAGCCATTCGTGGGTGTGTCAGTGTGGTTTTTGGCTGTCTTCAAGGTGTTGCTTGCTGCAATAAAACTGCTCGTGATCGCGTACCGCCTCGAGTTTGGGGATGTGCAGACCGCATTGCGCACAACGCACCATGTCTGCCGTAGACGCAGGCATGGAGGGGGGTGGTTTGGGGCGATCCAGGTAATGCTTGAGTGCCCGATACGCCAGCCAGACTACCAGAGTAAGTAATAGAAGGCGGAAAAAATTCATAAATCGCCGTTTTAAAGGAAACCCTGGACAATAGTGGTCGGGATGAGAGGATTCGAACCTCCGGCCCCTTGCTCCCGAAGCAAGTGCTCTACCAGGCTGAGCTACACCCCGTAACTGCGAGCGCTCCTATCAAGTCACTGACGTCATGGTGGCAGCATTGCCCCGACTTTAATTGGGCGGGCTTAAAATGCGGGAGCGATTGCCGGCACGACGTGGACTACTTTTTAGAGGCACCCTTAATAAGTACGATTTACGGAAAACTCGGCCAGTGCATACAGCGCGTCACGGTAAGGTGAGTCGGGGATTACCGAGAGTGCTGCAGCGGCCTTACGGGCTTCCGTCTGTGCTGTGCGCGCAGTGTACGCGATAGCGCCCGTGGATTCAATGGCCTGGGTAACGGCGGCGATATTTTCGCGCCCCCCGTTTTCAATGGCGTGGCGAATAATGGCCGCCTGTGCCGGGGTACCAACGCGCATCGCCTGAATCAGTGGTAATGTCGGCTTGCCTTCGGCCAGATCGTCGCCGACATTTTTGCCCATTTCCTGTGACGATGCGCTGTAATCCAGCACGTCGTCAATCAACTGGAAGGCCGTGCCCAGATGCATGCCATAGGCTGCAATGGCGTGTTCTTCATGTGCCGGGCGACCGCTGATGACGGCCCCCAGGCGCGCCGCTGCCTCAAATAACTTGGCGGTTTTGCAATGGATGACATTAAGGTAGCGTTCTTCCGTGGTGTCCGGATCGTTACAGTTAAGCAACTGCATGACCTCGCCTTCGGCAATGGTATTGGTGGCGTTGGCGAGAATCTCCATCACCCGCATGCTGCCCGCTTCCACCATCATTTCAAACGCGCGTGAATAAAGAAAGTCGCCCACCAGCACGCTGGCTTCATTGCCCCAGATCGCATTGGCGGTATCGCGTCCTCGACGCAAGTCCGAGCCATCCACCACATCATCATGCAGTAGCGTAGCGGTATGGATGAATTCAATGACCGCTGCCAGATTGATATGCTGGTTTCCCGTATAACCAAATGCCTTGGCGCTTAAGACCACAAGTTGTGGGCGCAGACGTTTGCCGCCACTGTTGATGATGTAATGTCCCAGCTGATTAATCAGCAGCACGTCGGAGTGCAGGCGCTTGCGAATCAATGCATCAACCGCACACACGTCATCTGCGATCAGGGCGCGCACCGCATCAATGCGCGCCGGCGCCTGGGGTGCCGGGGGCGTAACAGGGTGGGGCGGTGGGTAGAGTATCGTTTCAGCAAACATGGTTTCCCATTGTAGAAGCTAAATTCCGTGCCGCCAAGGGTACATGCGGGGAATTTTGTCAGTTTATTGAAATATTTGGGGTTGCCGGCGTACTATGACGCGCCGGGTGCCCGCTGACGTTTAATTTATTGTTTGACCTTTGTCTTGCCGGGCGGTAAAATTACCGGCCTTATGTAAAGGGCTTGGGTGAGCAGAGTTTGCGCGCCGGGCACCCTGAATGGTTTTGTTGGAGATAAAAGAATTATGTACGCGGTGATCGTAAGCGGTGGCAAGCAGTACCGGGTTGTCGAAGGTGATGTGCTGAAAGTGGAAAAAATCGTTGCTGATCAGGGCGCTACAGTTAATCTTGATCGTGTGCTGATGGTTGCCGATGGTGATGCCATTAAAGTGGGTACGCCTTATCTGGCGGGCGGCAATGTGACCGCTACAGTGAAATCGCATGGTCGGGGTGAAAAAATCAAGATCGTCAAAATGCGTCGCCGTAAACATTATCGCAAGCGTACCGGGCATCGCCAGTCCTACACAGAGTTACAGATCACCGGCATCGCCGGCTGATTGATTTACCTGACTAACATATAATATTTACTGAGGTCATAGCACAATGGCACATAAGAAAGCAGGCGGTTCCACACGCAATGGCCGCGATTCTCATTCCAAGCGTTTGGGTGTTAAATGTTTCGGTGGGGAACATGTCGTTGCAGGCAATATCATCATTCGGCAGCGCGGTACCCATTTTCATCCCGGGCTTAATGTGGGATGTGGCCATGATCACACCTTGTTCGCCAAGGCAGAGGGCACGGTCGTGTTTGCAGTGAAAGGCCCTCATAACCGTCGGGTCGTGAGTGTTGTTGCCAACTGAGGGCACGCTTATAACACTAGCAACTCAAAAAGCCCCGTCCAGTGCGGGGTTTTTTGTTGGTAAACGTAAAATATGAAATTTGTAGATGAAGCAACAATTGTAGTCACGGGTGGCGATGGCGGTAACGGCTGTGTCGGTTTTCGTCGCGAGAAATGTCTTCCGTTTGGCGGGCCGGATGGCGGTGATGGCGGTGATGGCGGCAGTGTTTACCTGGTAGCCGCTGTCAACCTGAATACCCTTGCCGACTTTCGGTATGCGCGGCATTTTCGTGCCGAGCGTGGCCAGAATGGCATGGGTGATGACTGCACAGGCAGAGGTGGCGAAGACTTGTACGTGTCAGTGCCTGTGGGCACCACCATTATTGATGCGGACACCGAAGAGGTCATGGGTGATCTGGTCACCGCAGGGCAAACGTTGCTGGTGGCTAAGGGCGGCTGGCATGGTTTGGGCAATACGCGCTTCAAGAGCAGCACCAACCGTGCGCCGCGCCAGTTTACGCCCGGTACCCCCGGTGAAATTCATAATTTGCGTCTGGAGTTGAAGTTGTTGGCGGATGTGGGTCTGCTGGGCATGCCCAATGCCGGTAAATCAACACTGATCCGCTCCATTTCTGCGGCACGCCCCAAAGTAGCGGATTATCCCTTTACGACACTTTATCCCAATCTGGGGGTGGTGAGTGTGGCGCCACATCGCAGTTTTGTGGTGGCGGATATCCCGGGATTGATCGAAGGGGCCGCGGAAGGCGCGGGCCTGGGCATTCAGTTTCTCAAACATTTGTCCCGTACGTCGTTGTTGCTGCACATGGTTGATTGCGTGCCTCTGGGTGATACCCTTGATGAGATGGGTGATCCGGTGAAGGATGTGCGCATGCTGGAGGTCGAACTGGAAAAATTCAGCACTGATCTGGCGACGCGTGAGCGTTGGCTGGTGCTGAACAAGGTGGATCTGTTGCCTGAAGATGAGCGTGATGCCTATTGCAAGGATGTTGTGACGCGGCTGGCGTGGCAAGGGCCGGTATTCCATATTTCCGCGATCAACGGTTTGGGTACGCGCGAGTTGTCGTATGCGCTCATGGCACATCTGGAAGAAAGAAAAAAACAGGATACGATGGCACCTGTAGAGGACGTGTGAGTAATGTTTTCGTGTTTTATACGGTTGTGGTTTCCTGCTCCGCGATTGACTTGACGATCATTGCCTCTATAAGGTGTGCCTCCAGTGGTTTGGCAAAATGATAGCCTTGTCCGTATTCGCAGCCCAGAGCGCGCAGTTGCGCAAGTTGCGTGGCTGTTTCGATGCCTTCGGCAATGACGCGCATGCCCAGATTATGTGCCAGAAGTATGATGATTTTTACAATTTCCTGGCTCTCGGTGGTGTCAGTCATATTGTTGACAAAGGATCGATCAACCTTGAGGGTGTCGAGTGGAAAGCGGTGCAGGTAGCTGAGGGAGGAATACCCTGTGCCGAAGTCGTCAATGGACAGGCGTACACCCATGGCGCGTAGCTGTGTCAGTATTTCAATGGCGCACGCGGCGTTGCCCATCACCACGCTTTCAGTAATTTCGAGTTTGAGATAGCTGCTGGGCAGCCCTGTGTCTTCGAGGGTGCGTTGAATTTGATCCAGCAGATCGGGTTCGGTGAATTGCTTGCCGGAAAGATTGACGCTGATGAAGATAGGTGGCAGGGCAGGATAGCGAGTGCGCCATTCCTCAACCTGACGACAGGCTTCACGTAACACGAGGCGCCCGATGGCGCCTATCAACCCTCGCTCTTCCGCAAGTGAAATAAAGTCGCCTGGAAAAACCAGGCCACGTTGTGGGTGCTGCCAGCGTACCAACGCTTCAAGGCCTACGAGCTGGCCGTTATCCAGTGAGATGATGGGCTGGTAATACACCAGAAATTCTTCGTGTTCGATCGCACGCCGCAAATCATTCCCAAGTTGAAGCAGCGTGACGGCAGAGGTGTGCATGAGCACATCGAAAATTTCGTGGCGTGCCTTGCCGGAGGCTTTGGCGCGATACATGGCAGTATCGGCATCACGCAGCATATCTTCCGGATGATTGTAGCCTGTGGAGCTGATGGCTACGCCAATGCTGGCAGTCGTGAATACCTCTTGTTTCTTGACAGTGAAAGGCAGGGCAAGACTTTGCTGTATGCGCTTTGCTACGGTTGTTGCACCTGCTAGGGTCTTGATGTCGTCCAGTAGAATACAGAATTCATCACCACCCAGCCGTGCGGCACTGTCGGATGCGCGCAGGCACTTGGTCAGCCTTGTGGAGGTGGCAATCAGGATGTCATCACCCGCGAGGTGACCCAGGCTGTCATTGATGATCTTGAAGCTGTCCAGATCCATGAATAAAACAGCAAAAATGTGTTCCTTGTTGCGTTTTGCGCGCATGAGAGCCTGTTGCAGACGATCGAGAAACAGCACCCGATTGGGCAGTCCTGTCAGCGCATCATGGAGAGCCACATGTTGTAAGTGTTCTTCGGCACGCTTGCGCTCGGTAATATCGCGGGCCACTGCGTAATATAGATGTTCATCAAGAAATGCAGTCACTGCCCATGACACCCATTTGTATGAGCCATTCTTGCACAGACAGCGATTTTCAAAATACACTTTTTCATTGCCCATCAGGGTGATCTCGGCGAGCTTCATCAAGGTGGAGGGGCGATCTTCAGGGTAAACCATTTCGATGAGGTGACGCGTTTTTATCTCGTCAAGACTATACCCCAATACATGTGCCCACATGGGGTTCAGTTGTCTGAAGTGCCCGTCAAAATGAATAATGCCCATCATATCCAGCGACAGTGTAAAGAAACGCTCACGTGCCTTGATCGCTTGCTTTAAGTCATCATCAAGCAGTGCCTGGGATGCCAGCGTGGAGAAGCGATGCGCTGCTTTAAGGTGTTTTCGGCTAAAAAATCCGCGCTCGCCATGGGTGCATATCAGTATTGCAGTCTGATGCTCTTTGGTCAGTGGAATATGCAATGCAGAATGAATGCCTTCACGCAATGTGGCGGGTTGCGCGTGCCATTCCGCGATGCGTTCGATGTCAAGCACCGCCACTGGCTCACCATGCAGAACACGACCAAACATTTTGCCGGGTTCCCATCGTGAATTATTGAAGGTGGGTGTTGTGGAAATGATGGGCCTCATACTGCCATCATTGTCGTGTATCAGAATGAAGGCATTCTGGAAAGGGATGAATGTGCGCGAAGCGGCGATCAGTTCTCCGAACAGTGATTCGGCACTTTGGCTGAAGGTGAGTATTCGTAGTCCAGCCAGCAGGCTTTCTGATTCCAGACGTAATCCACGCTCTCGATCGCGGGCGTGACCTTCATCAAGAAGTGCTTCGCGAAGTTGTTCTGTTTCGTTAATGCTTGTCATGCGAGATCAGGGCTCATTATGATGTATTGGAAAAATGGCAGCATATTCGGAGTCATTTTAAAGGATTTTGGATTTAAAGGTTAAGTGATATGACAATGCTGGTATTATTTCAATCATGCTTTAATCCCCGTAAAAAACGAGCACGGAAATCATGAGGTTGCCATGACGATTTTCATTTTCTGCGAAGCACCCCTGTTCTCCGAGCGTGAATACTCCCAGAATAGGGGCATCTTCGAGTACCTTGCGCAAGTTGCTGATGACTTCTTCCATGCGATGTTGTACTGTCAACATGCAGCCCGCGCAATAAATTACCAGAGCACCACTGACGGTTCTTGTTGATGGTGTTTCGCCATTCTGCAACGCGGCGATGGCAACCCGGCCTGCGCGGCTCACCAGACTGGCTGGTGAGCCCTCCATAAGAGTCAATTCATCTCCCGTATCGATGGTTGCAAATAATGTCAGTGCACCCTCGGTGGTGATCTGGTGGGGATGTGCAAGCATGAAGTGCGGAAATCCTCCTGTGTTTCCCGTGGCCCGCCCTAATGGATGCAGATTGGTGCGTGCCAGAATGTTGCCGCCGGATTCAAGTGTATCAGTGAGAGTACCGCCGATCCATTCGTTGTAAACAATAGCTGCCGGACGATGGTCGATTTCATACAGGGTGCGTCCGGCTGCGCGGGTGACTCTGCCTTTATGCTGGGTGGGTTCATAACCACTGTGAAAGGCAAATTGTATGTCTGTACTGGGAAACATCAGGGTTACCACAATGGCATCATGGTAGACATGGCCATTGGCGAACTGGCAGCACTCGCCGGTGACAGTGTCATCACTCGAGCTGCCTCCGGTGATGGGGACGCTGCTACCCAGAACGCTTTCGATACCTTTGATGACATATTCTTCATGACCCGGGAAAGTGGTGATCCAGGCCAAGGCAGGAACCTCACCTTCCCGCCCGGCGCGTTCCAGCGCCTGTCGAGTCGCTTGTGCGGCGGCAGCATGTGCATCAGCACCTGTTGAGGTTGCCGACACCCCATAATTACCCGTGGCGTCGATAATACCGAATAGGCCCATGCCCACGCCCTGGTGACTGTGAAAGCCTTCCTCGGTCATCACGCCCATGCACGAAGTTCCTCCATGCATGGGTACCCCGGGTGCCAGCTTATCCATATACGCCAGCACCCGCTCCCAGTGATAGGTGGTCGAGCCATGCAGCAGTAAAAGACTGGGCGTGCCGCCAAGGCGCTTGATGAGTTGGTTATACGCAGTGGTAATCGCTGCTTCTTCGTCGTCAAGGGTGGACCAGGCCGTGGCTGTTTTCATGTCTCATGCCCTCTGGAGTCGTGTGAAGCGCTTCTTTAGTCGCGAGAGAGAAGATGCTTAATCCGACAGGCGCGCGGGTGGGGCACTGAGTGTCGGCAGGAGTTTTCTTAAGACTGGACATGAGGCAAAAATCGTACCACAGTACTTATTGGCAAGAGAGTGCAGGATGCTCAAACCAGATACAATAGCGGAACAGAGGAGTGCGAGGAAGCGTGATATGTGCGAAAGAGCGCTTGCTGCGTTCTGTATTTCAAACGCATTGGGTGGGTTGCAGGCAACATGATGCCAATGGATTATGAGAAGGCTTTTCGTGAACGGATTCCCTATTTTCTGATAGAGTGTTGTTCGAATTCTTATCGGCTTGATGCAAGTATCTGCGCACGAATCGCCGTAATTACAGGTGCAGTTTCAGGTCGTACACCGCGCCACAGAAAGAAAGATTCAGCCGCCTGTTCCACCAGCATGCCCAGGCCATCCAGCGTATATTGTGCGCCATGTTGCATCGCCCACTGCATATAAGCGGTGGGCGTCGCGCTATACATCATGTCATAACACAGGCATCCTTTTGCAAGAACAGAGGCAGGCAATGCAGGCACCTCACCCTGCAAGCTTGCTGAGGTGCCGTTAATGATAATGTCAAATTTTTTTGTGTCAATATCTTGGCCGAGATCCTGATAGGTGCAGCCTGTGACGGCACCCACATCTGTCAAATCTTTGGCTAATGCCAAGGCTTTATCTGCGGTACGATTGACTATCACCACATGTGCAGGTTGTTCCGCCAGCAAGGGTTCAAGCACACCCCGTACGGCGCCGCCTGCACCTAATAGCAACACACGTTGCCCATTAATGGTAACGCCATGGTTATATTTCAAATCGCGTACCAGTCCCAGGCCGTCTGTATTATCACCATACCGGGTGCCATCTGAACGGAATATAATAGTGTTGACGGCCCCTGCGCGTTCGGCGCGCACGCTGCGTTGCGTGACCCCTTGCCATGCGGCATGCTTGAGAGGAACGGTAATGTTCAGGCCTTTTCCGTTATTTTCAGCAAATGTCTGGAGAGCATGTTCGAACTGATCCAGTCCAACAAGCACTGCGGTATAGATCATGTGCTGCTGGGTTTGCTGCGCAAACAAGGCATGAATCTGCGGTGATTTACTATGTGAGATCGGATTACCCATAACGGCATAGTGATCGGGTGTTATGTGAGCCATAGTTGTGGAGCGGCATCCTTCGATGTAGGCTAAAAATAGCATGATAATCGAAACCGCGTGTAATCGGTATGGATATTGCTAGATTTTAGAATGATTATGATATATCGTTTCCGTATATTGTGCAGCCAGTGTGTGGCTGGCCTGTTTAAAAAATTGAACTCCATGAAATGCAGTTTGATTAAATTAACGCCGAATGTTTTACGAATTACGCATGTCCCCGCCAGATTGATGGTTGCCATGTGAATTTTTTTGATGGGTCGCATGAAGCGCTGCGGCGCCTGTCCGCAAAATCCCCTCATTAACGATTCCTTCGATTGAAAGGAATAGTACGATCATCGCGAGAGATTATGAGATATCTGTTTAAAAAAATACGGAAGGTTATTATAAGTTTCTGTTGCATGGGATATTTGTGTTTTGTCAGTAGCGGCGCCATGGCGGCTGAAGCCCGGTATATGGTTTTGGTGTCTGGCGCTATATCGAGTGTGCCTCAACTCACGCCAGGCGAAGTTCGCAAATTGTTTTTAGGCGTGGTGCTGATAAAGGATGGTCAGCGTATTGAGCCGTTACTTAATGCAACGGATCCCCTTTTACATGAAGTGTTTTTACAGAAGATAATTTTTATGTCAGGTGACAATTATCATCGCCAGTTAAGTGCACGGATTGCAGCTACTGGCGATCCCCGTCCACAGGAATATACTGACCACTGGCAGTTGATTAGCGCATTACGCAGTCGACGTGGTACAGTAAGTTTTATGTGGAATAAGGATGTTCGCGCCCAGATGGGCATTAAGATGGTTCAGGAGTTATGGCAAACCCCTCCCGAATAGCGCTTCTTTCACGTGGTTTGATTGGCCGCCTCATTATGGGGGTGGTGGCGATTCATCTCATTTTGATCCCGATATTATTTGTCGGTGTGCTTTATATCGTCAAGGAAGGTTACCAGGCACAGTTTGTTGGGCAGGTACGTTCAGATTCCTATTTGCTGTCGATTCTGGTCGGGCACAATATGACTGAAAGCAGTCTCCAGAAATTAGCGGATGAAGCCTTGCTCAGTGGTGATCTGGTGTTCCTGCGGGTAGTCGATACCACGGGACGTGTGCTGGCGGCGGCTGAAGCACGTAACGTACATATCAGCTTCAACGAAGATTTCTTCTTTGATGAGCATGATGACGCTGTTTACTATGTCTCCCTGCCTGTGTACGACAAGAGCGGCAGAGAGACCGGCACGTTGCGTTTGGGTTATGACGAAGTGCCCATGCACGAGCAGATTGATGTCACTTACAAGAGAGGCCTGTATCTGGCAATAGGCTACATCTCGTTGACATTGTTTCTGCTGGTGCTGGGTTGGCGCGTGCTGAATCTGATGCGCAGAGAGTTGGTCATGCAGGCCGATGCGCTGGAACATCAGGCATTGCATGATACCTTGACGGGGCTTCCGAATCGCGCCTTATTGCAGGATCGTTTGTCACAGGTTATTCGTGCCAGCCAGCGCGAACACGCGAGTTTTGCCCTGTTTCTGATGGATCTGGATCGCTTTAAGGAAGTGAATGACACATTGGGTCATCATGCGGGCGATATTATTTTAAGGGAAGTGGGGTTGCGGTTGTGTGAGGTGATCAGGGAGTCTGATACCGTCGCCCGTTTGGGGGGAGACGAATTTGCCGTGGTGTTGCCGAGGGTGGAGGCACCCGGTGCAATATTTCTTGCAGAGAAAATATCCCGGGTACTTCAGGAGCCATTCCCGGTGGATGGGCGTGTTTTACCCCTCGGTGGCAGCATCGGCATCGCGTTATTTCCCGAGCATGGCGAAGATGGGGGCAGTTTGTTACGACGTGCTGATGTCGCCATGTATGCTGCAAAGCATGCCGGGGGTGGCATTATGTTGTATGAGCCTGGCCTTGATACGCACAGCATGGATCGTCTTACCCTGGCAACCGAATTGCGTCAGGGAATCGAGCGTGGTGAAATTGAGGTTTATTATCAACCCAAGCTCGATCTGAGAACCGGTGAAATATGTGGTGCCGAAGCACTGGCGCGTTGGCGTCATCCGGGGCGAGGGTTGGTGTTACCGATGGAATTTATTTCCCTGGCGGAGAGGATTGGTGTAATCAACACCTTGACGTTTCGTGTTCTGGAGACCGCCATCAAGCAGTGTGGAGCATGGGCAAATGCCGGGGTGCATATTCCCGTGGCGGTGAATCTGTCTCCAATCAGTCTTCTTGATGGGCAACTGGTGGATCGGGTGCAGGAAATTTTGAAAGCGCAGGGCTGCACCGCATGTTCGTTGGTGCTGGAGGTGACGGAAGGTGCGTTAATGGCCGATACACCGCGTGCGCAGGAAACGCTGGCGCGCCTGCATGCCATGGGCATCGTACTGTCAATAGATGATTTCGGTACCGGTTATTCTTCTTTGGCGCGGTTGAAAAACTTGCCACTTTCAGAAGTCAAGATTGACCAGTCCTTTGTCATTGACATGCTCGAAGATGACAATGATGCCGCGATTGTGCGGGCGACGATTGATCTGGCGCATAACCTGGGTCTGAAAGTGGTTGCCGAAGGTGTGGAGACGGCGGGTCATCTGGAAAGATTAAAAAGCTTTGGTTGTGATATGGCGCAAGGCTATTATTTGAGTCGACCGTTGCCGCCCACAGAGATGCGCCACCTCATCATGTCCAGCAGGAAGTTGGAGGTGGCCTGATAATCGTTTTATTCCTTCAGCCACGTTGCCGCACGTTTGGCAAAGTAAGTCAGTATTCCATCCGCGCCCGCCCGCTTTATCGACAGCAATGACTCCAGCACGGTAACGCGCTCGTCAAGCCAGCCGTTTTGGCTGGCGGCCATGAGCATGGCGTATTCGCCACTGACTTGGTAGACAAGCGTTGGCACGCCAAATTCCTGTTTGATACGATACACAATATCAAGATACGGCATGCCTGGTTTCACCATCACCATGTCGGCACCTTCGGCAAGATCCAGCCCTACCTCATGCAGTGCTTCGTTGCTGTTGGCGGGATCCATCTGATAGTTCTTTTTGTTGCCGCTGCCCAGATTCGCGGCAGATCCTACGGCATCACGAAATGGGCCGTAGAAGCTGGACGCATATTTTGCGGCATAGGCAAGAATGCGGGTGTGGATGTAGCCTGCCTGCTCCAGTGCATCACGAATTGCGCCAATACGACCATCCATCATGTCTGATGGCGCCACAATATCCGCACCTGCGGCGGCGTGCGACAGCGCCTGCTTGACCAGTACCGCCACGGTTTGGTCGTTCATGACGTAGCCAGTGGGGTCGATGAGTCCATCCTGACCGTGCGTGGTGAAAGGATCCAGTGCCACATCGGTAATCACGCCCAGTTGTGGAAAGGCGTGTTTCAGGGCGCGAACGGCACGTTGCGCCAATCCCTCGGGGTTATATGCTTCGCGCGCATCTTCGGACTTGTGTTGCAGTGGCGTGACAGGAAAAAGTGCCACGGCGGGTATCCCCAGTGCTACCAGGTCCGCGGCTTCTTTCAGTAATTCATCAATACTGACGCGCTCTACACCCGGCATGGATGAGATCGGTTCACGCTTACCGTGGCCTTCTATGACAAACAGGGGGTAAATGAGGTCATTCGATGTCAATGTGGTTTCACGCATCATGCGGCGTGAGAAATCATCACGCCGCATACGGCGCATGCGGCGTCGCGGGAAAGTGCTCCCGCTCGTTTTCAGGTTATCCAATATCGTCTACCTCGGGCGCCTATCTTTTCTTACTGCTTTTTTTAGCGCTGACCTTTTTCTTGGGCACGGTTTTCCTGGCAATCGCCCGTCCCTTGACACTGGTCTTTTTGGCGGGTGCTTTTTTAGGCGCTACCTTTTTGCTGGCCACTTTTTTCTTGGGTGCTGCCTTTTTAACGATGGCTTTTTTGGCCGGACTTTTAGTGGCGACAGCCTTGCTGGCTTTTTTCATGCTCTTTTTGGCACTGGCCAGCGTCTTTTTGGCGGCCTTGACACCCTTCTTCACGGTAGTTTTCACCGCAGTTTTGACCGTCTTGCTGGCGGTCTTCACCGTTTTTTTGGCGGAAGCGACCGCTTTTTTGGTGGTTTTTGCCACTTTCTTTTCGGTTTTGTCAATGCTGGCTATCGTGGCCTTTTTGACGGCCTTCACCGTGGCCACAGCGGCGGCTACCTCCTGCTTGACCTGGGTGGCGATGGGCGCAGGCTTTCTGGGGGCCGGTTTGGCGGGTGCGGCGACGGGTTTGGCGTGGGCGGGCTCGCCGAGTGCTTTTTGAATGGCGATAAAAATATCCGAAATTTCACCGATGCCCTGTACGCTGCGCAACTTGCCTTGGCCTCGGTAGTAAGCGGCGACAGGTGCAGTTTGTGCTTCATAGACCCGCAACCGATTGCCGATGGTTTCTTCATTGTCATCGGTGCGGTGACGCAGGTTGCCGCCGCATTTGTCGCAGCGTTCATCAAGTCGCGATGGGGATGTGTAGATATTGTACATTTGACCGCAGGATTCGCAGGTGCGACGACCCGTGAGACGCTGCAATAAAATTTCAAAGTCGACATCAATCAACAGGCCGCTGTCCAAGGGCATGCGCACCTTTTCGAGCAGGGCGTCCAGGGCTTCTGCCTGAGGAATATTGCGCGGGAACCCGTCCAGAATAAATCCCTTCTGGGTATCGGGCTTGGCCAGGCGCTCTTCAATCATGCCCAGCACAATGCTATCAGACACCAATTGTCCGGAATCCATAGCAGCCTTGGCCTGCAAGCCAAAGGGCGACCCGGCCGCTACGGCGGCGCGCAGCAGATCGCCGGTAGAGATTTGGGGAATGGTAAATTTCTCGGCCAGTAACTTGGCCTGTGTGCCTTTTCCTGAACCCGGCGCTCCCAATAGTACAATTCTCATGGCGATGTTTGCACTCCCTAATTTATTGGCTTTGTTGATTGTTGGTGAAGTTGTTTGTTTTTTTAAAGTGTTATAACGCCATGACAAGGTTGTCGTGGTGCTGTACGTCCCGTCGCGTTATGATTGTGCTTAAACTACCCCGAGTACCATCCTTAAGTCAATGAAGTTTTTGATGAATGTTGGCTTTAGTTAGAGGGAATCCTGGCGTTTTCGGAAAATGGCCGGTAAAAACGCTACACAGATGTTGGTGTTGGCTCAGGATATGCCGTTATAATAAGCGTCTTTTTAATGCCCTAGCCAACAAAGGATTTTTACCATGAATATTGAAAAAATCAGCCCGGGACGTGATGTGCCGAGTGACGTGAATGTGGTGATAGAAATTCCCGCCCGCAGTGGCCCGGTCAAATATGAGATCGACAAGGACAGCGGCGCGTTACTGGTGGATCGCTTCATGGGAACCGCCATGGTTTACCCATGTGACTATGGGTTTATTCCCAACACCTTATCTGAGGATGGTGATCCGGTAGATGTGCTGGTGGTGTCGCCAGTGCCTCTGGTGCACGGTGCCGTAATTCGTTGCCGCCCGGTGGGTGTGCTTAAAATGACCGACGAGTCGGGGGTGGACGCCAAGTTGCTGGCTGTGCCCGTTAATAAATTATCTCCTCTGTATGCTCATGTGGAAAGCGCGCAGGATTTGCCGCCGACCTTGCTGGCGCAGATCAAGCACTTTTTTGAGCACTATAAGGAGCTCGAAGTGGGTAAGTGGGTCAAGGTGGAGGGCTGGGAAGGTGTTGCCGAAGCCAAGGCCGAGATTTTGGCCAGTATTGAGCGCTTTAATAAAGCGGCCAAATAAGATTGCCGGTTAATTTAGTGAACGAGCGCCGACCGATCGGCTGGCGCTCGTTGGAAGTGGTTGCTTTTCATCCGGCAACGGCGGCGGTATTGATGGTGTGTGCCAATGCGGTCGCCGTCATTGGCGGGATGCACCCTTTCGGTAAAATTCCGTAAGCGGTCTCGGGGTGGGGTGCTCGGAACATCCAGAGTGGGGGCGCATAAATAACTCGGGCGCTGAAAGCGCGAAGACTTTACAGCGCCCGATCATCAGACAGCCGGGGTACTTATTTGATTTTGGCTTCCTTGTAGGCCACGTGCTTGCGCACGATGGGGTCGTATTTTTTACGCTCGAGTTTGTCAGGCGTATTACGCTTGTTTTTCATGGTGGTGTAGAAGTGGCCAGTGTCGGCGCTTGAAACAAGTTTGATTTTTTCACGCATGATATAACCCCTTTAAACCTTTTCGCCGCGGCTGCGCATATCGGCCAGCACCACATCAATTCCGACCTTGTCGATCATGCGCATTCCCTGTGAGGTCAGTCGCAGGCGAACCCAGCGGTTTTGGCTTTCCACCCAAAAGCGGTGAGTGTGCAGGTTGGGCAAAAAACGGCGCCGGGTTCTGTTGTTGGCGTGGGACACATTGTTCCCACTCATGGGGCGCTTGCCCGTGACTTGACATACTCTGGACATGATCTCTCTCTCTAAAGCGAATCCGAATTCCGCTCGCCAGCATTGATCCCTGCGCTGCAGCGAGAACGGCTAAACGACTATTTATAACATATTTGGTGGCTTTGTACAATAAAAAAGAGTGGGCGGTAGGTCATTGGTCTTATAGTAATCCACGTTCAGCCAGTGAGACGGTGCTTTCTCCGTCGCCAATAATAATGTGGTCGAGCACGCGGATATCCACCAGGGCCAGGGCGTTTTTGAGGTGGTGGGTCAGTGCCGTGTCGGCCTGGCTGGGTTCCGCCACGCCGGAGGGGTGGTTATGGGCAAAAATCACCGCAGCGGCGTTGTGGGTCAGGGCACGTTTCACCACTTCGCGGGGGTGAACACTGGCGCTGTCCAGGGTGCCGGTAAACAGTTCATCAAAGGCGATGACACGGTGGCGGTTATCCAGAAACAGGGCCGCGAATACCTCATGAGGGTAGCCGCGCAGCTGTGCGGCGAGGTAGCGGCGGGTGTCGGATGGATTGCTCAGTGCATCACCCCGTTGCAGGGTGGCACGCAGGTGGCGGCGGCTCATTTCCAGCACCGCCTGCAGTTGCGCATATTTTGCCAGCCCTAATCCGTGACCGCGACAGAACTGCTTTTGGTTGGCTTCGAGCAGGGCGCGCAGGCTGCCGTATTCAGTCAACAGGTCGCGCGCCAGATCCACCGCCGTTTTACCGGGCACGCCAGTGCGCAGGAAAATCGCCAGTAACTCAGCGTCCGACAGCGCCGTGGGACCACGTAACAGCAGTTTTTCACGGGGGCGTTCGGCGGTGGGCCAATGGGTGATGGGCATATAATATTCTCAATAGTAAGCGAAAATCTAACGGTCAGACATGATTGTGGGGTAAAATTCCATAATCATGGCTTGTGGTTGAATAGTGTACATGAACTCACTGCTAAACAAACATATTTTGCTGGGCGTTACCGGCGGTATCGCCGCCTATAAAAGCGCGGATCTGACGCGACGTCTGCGTGACGCAGGCGCGCAGGTGCGGGTGGTGATGACGCAGGGTGCCATCGGGTTTATTACGCCCCTGACAATGCAGGCCGTGTCGGGTCATCCGGTGCACCTGCATCTGCTTGATCTGCAGGCCGAAGCCGGGATGGGGCATATCGAGTTGGCGCGATGGACAGATGCGGTGCTGGTGGCGCCGGCCAGCGCAAATTTCATGGCAAAGCTGGCGCACGGGCTGGCCGATGACCTGCTCAGTACGCTATGCCTGGCCTGCGAGGCACCGATTGCCCTCGCGCCTGCCATGAACCGCCAGATGTGGGCGCATCCAGCCACGCAGACCAATCGTCAGGTGCTGGAAGGGCGCGGTGTGCGCCTGTTTGGGCCGGGTGAAGGTGAGCAGGCCTGTGGAGAAGTGGGTTTGGGGCGCATGACGGAGCCGCATCATCTGGTGGAGATGACGGCGGGATTATTTGACGCCACGAGTCGTTTAAGTGGACGGCACGTGATGATTACCGCCGGGCCCACCCGTGAGGCGCTGGATGCGGTGCGCTATATCAGTAATCGCAGCTCCGGCAAAATGGGTTATGCGATTGCGGCAGCGGCGGTTGAGGCAGGCGCTACCGTGACGCTGATCAGTGGGCCCGTGGCGCTGGCGACGCCCGCCCATGTCACGCGGGTCGACGTTGAAAGCGCGGCACAAATGCATGATGCAGTGATGGCTCGGGTTCATCATCAGTGTGATATTTTTATTGGCGCGGCGGCAGTCGCCGATTACCGGCCCTTGCATGTCGCCCCCGGCAAGATCAAGAAAACCCATGCTGATATCAGCGTGACGCTGGAACGTACCCCCGATATTCTGGCCAGTGTTGCGGCGTTGCGTCATGCGGGGCAAGCGTCACCCTTTACGGTGGGATTTGCCGCAGAGACGGATGATCTGGATATGCATGCGCAAGCCAAGCGTGTTGCAAAGTCGCTGGATATGATCGCCGCCAATTGGGTGGGACGTCCTGGCAGCGGTTTTGATGGCGATGAAAATGCCCTGACCCTGTTTTGGGAAGGTGGCAGTACACAATTGCCACACGCCAGCAAGCATAAACTGGCGCAACAGTTAATCACAATTATTGCAGAGAGAATGCATGGCCAACATTAATAAAAGTGTAAAACTTAAAATTATCGACCCGCGTATAGGCACGGAATTTCCTTTGCCCCAGTACGCGACAGCGGGCGCGGCAGGTATGGATTTGCGTGCCTGCCTGGAGGCGCCCCTGTACATTCGTCCTGGTGAGACGCATTTGATCCCCACCGGATTGGCGATACATGTTGACGACCCTGCGCTGGCCGCAGTGCTGTTGCCGCGCTCCGGTTTGGGGCATAAGCACGGCATTGTGCTTGGTAATCTGGTGGGATTGATTGATTCGGATTATCAGGGGCAGGTGTTTGTGTCATGCTGGAATCGTGGTCAGCAGAGTTTTCGTATTGAAGTGGGTGAGCGTATTGCGCAGATGGTATTTGTGCCTGTCGTGCAGGTAGACTTTGAGGTGGTTGACACCTTTGATGCCAGTCATCGCGGTGAAGGTGGTTTCGGCCATTCTGGCCGCACGTGAACGGAAATGCATAACGCATCATGATCATGACCAAAAAAAGCCGTTTGACCCCTTTGTTCGGGGGTGTAAGCCTGGTGGAGCTCACCCTGTTTCATTTTGTCACCTATGGCATCATTGTCTTTATCGCGGCTTGGCTGGCGTTTCATTTGCTGGCGTCACATTCGGCACGTTTTACCCAACTGCAAAATGAAAAAAATCTGGTGCAGCTGACGGCACAGTTTGACAGCCTGCTACGTCTGCAAACCACGGTTGTCGAGTCGTTGGCGCGTGATGCAGCGTTGGCGCGTTTGTTGGTGGCAGAGAACTCGCAACGTGATATAGCACGTTTGATTGTCAACAAGAGTGTGGCAGGCCTGTTGCTTTCAGAGAGCACACAACGTCTTGAAGTGCGGCAGGTGGAACTGGAGAAACTTTTCCCCTTCGCGTCACGGGTAAAGCTGCTTCGCTCAGGTGAAGAATCAGCATTGATTGAGAAGACGGGCGCAAACCAGGATCCGTTGCCATTGGTGGCGAATACTGCGAAGGATGACGTGCAGCATGTTGGTATTGTGCGTGCAGTGCACGGCGCTGGGGAAGTGGTGGTCGGTTATTTGTGGGTGACGTTTGATAACGAGTTATTACAGCAGATGCTGGATAAAATCGCTGGATCGCACGGCTATCTCGAAGTGCGTCAGGCGGTAGAAAAAGGCCAGGACAAGGTGTTGGCGGCGCGGGGTGATGCAGCGCTGAAGAAGCCCCGATCCCCGTTGAGTGCGCCTGTGCCGGGGACGGAATGGACGCTGATTTTCTGGCCTGCCATGGATGGCAGTGAGCTGATGACGGCGGGTGGTGGAATTTTTGACCTGAATAATAATGGCGCAGCGGCAGTGGCCCCGGTAGCACGGTTATTTTGGTCTATATTTGCGAGCGCGTTATTATTGATGGCATTGCTTGCATTTTTGTTTGGCAAGATGATAACGCGTCTGGTGCGTGGTGATCTCAATGTTCTGATGACGGTGGTGCGTGAAGGCGGGAAAAATGCCGAGCGGCATCATGTGATGCTGCACAATTTTCAGGGTGCCATGGATGCGGCGGAAAATGCAGTGGTGAATCCCGTCTCGTCCATACCTCGAGAGCAATCGCTGGTTGTGAAGGCCTCAGGAACAAATGTGGCGCAGTGGGATCTGGATGATGTCATGCAAATTTTTCAAAAGGAAGAGTCGTCAGCAGTGTCAGATAACGATCAGGCCAAACAACGAAAGGACAAGACCATGGTTCCCGCATCAATATTCCGTGCTTACGATATTCGTGGTGTCGTAGGCACGACGCTGACTCCCGATATCGTATATGAACTGGGCCGTGCGATTGGTAGCGAGGCTTATGCGCGTGGCCAGCAAACCGTCATTGTGGCGCGTGATGGCCGATTATCTGGGCCTGAATTTGTGCAGGCGCTGAGTAATGGGTTGCGGGCATCCGGGCGCGATGTCATTGATGTTGGCCGGGTGCCTACGCCAGTGCTGTACTTTGCCACGCACTATTTAAGCAGCAGTTCAGGTGTGATGGTGACGGGCAGTCATAATCCCCCTGACTACAATGGATTCAAGATGGTGCTGCGTGGTGAAACCCTGGCAGAGATGGCGATTCAGCGTTTGCGTTCTCGCATCGAAACCGGTGATTTGATGAGCGGCAAGGGCTCTTATCGTGCCGCGAGTGTCGTGCCTGATTATATTGAGCGCATCACCAGTGACATCCGGTTGGCACGTCCTCTCAAGGTAGTCGTGGATTGTGGTAACGGCGTGGCGGGTGAAATCGCCCCTCATTTGATTCGCTTGCTGGGATGTGATGTTACAGAGTTGTATTGTGACATTGATGGCACCTTCCCCAATCATCACCCCGATCCCAGTCAGCCGGAAAATCTGGCGGATCTTGTCAAGACCGTGAAAAAGCTCAAGGCTGATGTCGGCCTGGCATTTGATGGCGATGGCGATCGTCTGGGTGTTGTCTCATCGCAGGGCGAAATCATCTGGGCTGACCGGCAAATGATGATGTATGCCAAAGATGTGCTGTCGCGTAACCCCGGTGCGGAAATCATTTTTGACATCAAATGTTCCACGCATCTGGCGCGGGTTATTCGGGAGCATGGCGGTCAACCGTTAATGTGGAAAACGGGCCACTCGCTGGTGAAAGCCAAGATGAAAGAAACCGGTGCGCCGCTTGCGGGTGAAATGAGTGGCCATATCTTCTTCAAGGAACGCTGGTATGGTTTTGATGACGCGCTGTATACGGCGGCACGCCTGCTGGAGATTCTGGCGCGTGATGCGCGTAGCTCCAGTGAAATATTCGCTGAATTGCCGAATTCCATCAGCACGCCCGAGCTTAAAATTGAACTGCAGGAGGGTGAGCAGCTACCGTTTATTGCGCGCCTGCTGGAGCGCGCCCAATTTCCGGATGCCGAGATGACGACCATTGATGGATTGCGTGTCGACTTCAGGGATGGTTGGGGTCTGGTGCGCGCGTCCAACACAACGCCTTCGCTGGTGTTGCGTTTTGAGGCGGATACGCCTGCCGTCATGCGGCGTATACAGGAACAGTTCCGCAGCCTCTTGCTGGAGCTGGATCCCAAATTAAAATTACCCTTTTAACAATATGCAGGCACTGGACACCAGCGAACGCAGAGGTGAGGTAGAAAATATTCACAGAGTGTGTGTAACAGGAATAGATAATGCGGCGTACTTTGTCTTTTCATCTCTCCCTTCTCCTCTGCGTCCTCTGGCGTTCAACAGTTTTGATATCTTAAAGATGGATTGAACAATGACACTCTCTTCCACATCCGCCATGAACATCGCCCATGTGCTTACCGAGGCGTTGCCGTACATTCAGCGCTTTCGGGGTAAAACCATTGTCATCAAATATGGTGGTAATGCCATGGTCGATGATGCGCTGAAAAATGGTTTTGCGCGCGATATCGTGCTTATGAAGCTGGTGGGTATTAACCCGGTGGTGGTGCACGGGGGTGGCCCGCAAATCGGCAAATTATTGCAGCGTCTCGGCAAGCAAAGTGAATTTATTGATGGCATGCGCGTGACCGACAGTGAAACCATGGATGTTGTTGAAATGGTGCTGGGTGGATTGGTCAACAAGGAAATCGTTAATCTGATTAATCGTCAGGGTGGCAGCGCAGTGGGCTTAACAGGCAAGGATGGTGGCATGATTCGCGCTACCCAGCTCACCATCACTCGTGCCATGCCAGAGCTTGAAGTGCCTGAGATTGTTGATATCGGTCATGTCGGCGAAGTGGCCAGCATCGACGCATCCCTCATCAACATGCTGGTGGGGGGTGACTTCATTCCCGTGGTTGCGCCCATTGGCGTAGGTGAGGATGGGCGCTCATACAATATCAATGCTGATCTGGTGGCGGGCAAGCTGGCTGAAGTATTGAAGGCCGAAAAATTGATACTGCTCACCAATATTCCCGGCGTGCTCGACAAGCAAAATAACGTGTTGACCAACCTTGATGCGCGTCAGGTTGATGCCTTGATTGCAGACGGCACGCTTTATGGTGGCATGTTGCCCAAAATCCGTTGCGCGCTGGAGGCGGTGCAAGGCGGGGTCAATGCTGCACACATTATTGACGGTCGGGTAGAGCACGCCGTATTACTGGAGCTATTTACTGATGAAGGCGTGGGAACACTGATTCGGCGCTGAACCCACGTTTTATCGAGATGCGCGGCAAATCTCACCATTTTTGGGGCGGGAATGTAGAGTGCGGACGCCGCAGGCGACATGAGCGAGTTTACGCATCATAACCCTGTGCGCGCAGCCTCGGCAACTGCTCTGATGTACAGGGATATACATCAGAGCAAGTTGCCGAGATGCACAAGTGCCGCAATGGCAGAATGCCAGAGCGCGGCCATGCAGTCGTGCCCTTGGGGGATGGTGAGCTTGTGCTGAAAATAGTTGTTGACACAGATAATCATTTACATAATGATGTGATCGGACTTGAATGACGATCCCCAGTCACCCAAAATAATAGCGAATAATTTCACGTTCATGAAGTCAATCAAAGCACAACAACAGCGGGGTTTCATCTTGACGCTGCTCATCAGCGTAGTCGCCCCCCCCCCGCATTAGCGGACTTACCCCTCACCATTGAAGACCTGCTCACCGCCCAGCATCGCTGGCGGATTGAGCTCGGCGTTGCTTATGCCAACAGTGATACCACCGGTGTCGAAAGCGGCAACCCCGTTTTAATTCAAATCGGGCCTGCGCAGTTTGTTTCCGTACCCAGTGTCGTCGGCGAACAGCGCCGCAACAGCGACACTTTGGTGCTCACCCCCGGCCTGCGTTATGGCCTCAGCGGTGACACCGAACTCTATGGCCGCCTCAGCGCCTTGACCAC
>JAHFRW010000045.1 GCA_023266055.1 Gammaproteobacteria bacterium
AACGTCCGCGTCACCGTCACATTAATCGCCCCCATCGCCATGGATGATGGCCTGCGCTTCGCGATACGCGAAGGCGGTCGCACCGTCGGTGCCGGGGTTGTGTCCAAGGTAATTGAGTAAATTTGATGGCTAATCAGAAAATTCGCATTCGCTTGAAAGCTTTTGATCACCGGCTGATTGATCAGTCGGCGCGTGAGATCGCTGAAACCGCCAAGCGTACGGGTGCCCAGGTAAAGGGTCCGATTCCGTTGCCCACAAAAATCGAACGCTTTACGGTTCTTGTGTCGCCGCATGTTGATAAGGATGCGCGTGATCAGTACGAGATCCGTACGCACAAGCGATTGATGGACATCGTTGATCCCACTGATAAAACAGTGGATGCCCTGATGAAGCTGGATTTGGCTGCCGGCGTAGATGTGCAGATTAAATTGACGTGATTTAAATAGAGGCCTGAGTGAAACGGGCTTCGCCACTGAATATTAAAAAGGTTTTAAATATGGCAATCGGATTAATCGGCCGCAAATGCGGAATGACACGGGTGTTTACCCCTGAGGGAGTATCTGTCCCTGTTACCGTGATCGAAGTGGGCGCTAATTACGTAACCCAGGTGAAGACGGTAGAGAACGATGGTTACCGTGCTTTGCAGGTGACAGTAGGTAAGCGTCGCGCTTCCCGTGTGACCAAGGCATTGGCAGGCCACTACGCCAAGGCGGGTGTTGAGGCGGGCCGCAGTCTTTGGGAATTCCGTCTGGAAGGCAACGAAGGTGAAGGCATTGCAGCAGGTGCTGCCCTGAAGGTTGACGCATTTCAGGTAGGCCAGATTGTAGACGTAGTGGGAACCAGCCTGGGTAAGGGTTTTACCGGCACCATCAAGCGCTACAATTTCACCATGGGTGACGCTACGCATGGTAACTCCCTGTCGCATCGTGCGCCGGGTTCCATTGGGCAGCGCCAAACGCCGGGTCGTGTCTTCAAGGGCAAAAAAATGGCCGGACAGATGGGTAACGAGCGTTGCTGTGTGCAGAACCTTGAAGTCGTGCGGGTTGATACCGAGCGCGGTTTGTTATTGATCAAGGGTGGAGTGCCGGGCAGCAAGGGCGGTGATGTTATTGTTTCTCCCGCCGTGAAAGCGCGTAGTTAATATAAGAGCTTTACCCTAGAGGAAGAAGTACCATGGAATTACAACTGCAAAGTTTGAGATCAAATACCACTGCCGGGACTGTTCAGGTATCCGGTGATGTCTTTGATCGTCCATACAACGAATCACTGGTTCATCAGGTTGTCACGGCCTATCTTGCGGCGGGGCGCGCCGGTACGCATGCGCAGAAAACCCGCGCTCAGGTGCGTGGCGGTGGTATCAAGCCGTGGCGTCAGAAGGGTACGGGCCGTGCGCGTGCCGGTACCATTCGTAGCCCGATATGGCGTACGGGCGGCAAAACATTTGCTGCCGTGACCGCCGATTATTCGCAGAAGGTCAACAAGAAGATGTATCGCGCCGCGATACAGACCATTTTGTCCGAACTGGTGCGCCAGCAACGTTTGTTGGTAGTCGAGGCATTTTCAGTCACTGCGCCCAAGACGCGCGAGTTGCTGGATATGTTGAAAGGCATGGATTTGAAGAATGTCCTGATCGTCACCGATGCGACTGACCAGAATCTATATCTGGCTGCGCGCAATCTGTATCGGGTGGCGGTATGCGATGTGAGCGGGGTTGATCCGGTGAGTCTGGTGGGTTTTGACAAAGTATTGATGACGGTGAGTGCCGTAAAAAAGCTTGAGGAGGCATTGGCATGAATCAGGAACGCTTAATGACGGTTTTGCTGGCTCCTCATGTTTCCGAAAAGGGCACTCGTGCTGCGGAGTTGAATCGGCAGTTTATTTTCAAGGTGGCAGGTGATGCCACCAAGCCTGAAATCAAGAATGCCGTTGAGAAAATGTTCAGCGTGCAGGTTTCTGCGGTTCAGGTGTGTAACACTAAAGGTAAGGTCAAGCGTTTTGGTCAGCGTCTTGGTAAGCGTTCCGGTTGGAAGAAGGCTTATGTCACCCTGAAAGAGGGCAGTGACATTGACTTCATGGGATCGCAACAGTAGCTGTTGACCAGCGTATAAAGGATCATAGTCATGGCATTAGTTAAAGAAAAGCCGACATCTGCGGGGCGTCGCTTTGTTGTAAAGGTGGCGGGCGTCAAGCTGCATAAAGGCGCGCCACATGCGCCGCTATTGGAGCAAAAATCCAAGAATGGTGGCCGTAATAATCTGGGGCGCATTACTGTGCGTCATCAGGGTGGCGGTCATAAGCAGCATTATCGCATTATTGATTTTAAGCGCGACAAGGATGGCATTCCGGCGCGTGTTGAGCACATTGAATACGATCCGAATCGTAGCGCGCATATCGCCTTGATGTTGTACGCTGATGGTGAGCGCCGCTATATTATTGCGCCCAAGGGTGTGCAGGCGGGTGATGCCTTGATGTCTGGCTCCGAGTCACCCATCAAGGCGGGCAATTGCTTGCCATTGCGCAATATCCCGGTGGGTGCCACGGTACATTGTATCGAACTGAAGGTCGGCAAGGGTGCACAGGTTGCCCGGAGTGCGGGCACGGGCGTACAGTTGATTGCGCGTGAAAGTGGTTACGCTACAGTACGTTTGCGTTCCGGTGAAATGCGTAAGATCCATGTGGATTGCAAGGCAACCATTGGTGAAGTGGGCAATGAAGAACATAACCTGCGTTCCTTGGGCAAGGCCGGTGCATCACGCTGGCGCGGTATTCGTCCCACGGTGCGTGGTGTTGCCATGAATCCGGTTGATCATCCGCATGGAGGTGGTGAGGGTAAAACATCGGGTGGCCGTCATCCTGTGTCTCCCTGGGGTACCCCTGCCAAGGGCTACAAGACGCGCAATAACAAGCGTACTGCCGGCATGATTATACGTCGGCGTAAGTAAAAGAGGATTGAAACGTGTCACGTTCAGTTAAAAAGGGTCCATTTATTGACGCCCACTTGGCCAAAAAGGTCGAGGCAGCAGTTAGCACCAATAGTAGACGTCCGATCAAGACCTGGTCGCGGCGTTCCATGATATTCCCTAGCATGGTGGGATTGACGATTGCCGTGCACAATGGGCGGTTGCATATCCCGGTGCTGGTAAGTGAAAACATGGTGGGACACAAGTTGGGCGAGTTCGCAATAACACGCACGTTTAAAGGTCACTCCGGTGATCGTAAAACAGCAGCGACGAAGTAACGGAGTTTTGCGATGGAAACCTTTGCAAAGTTAAAATATGCACACATCTCGGCACAAAAAGGCCGATTGGTTGCAGATCAGATTCGTGGCATGCCGGTGGGCCGTGCTCTGCAGTTGTTGGAATTCAGCGATAAGAAAGCGGCCGGATTGATCCGGAAGGTTTTGGAATCGGCGATTGCCAATGCAGAACACAATGACGGTGTCGATGTTGATGAATTGAAGATATCCAGTATTTGTGTTGATGAAGGTTCAACACAAAAACGTATGCATGCGCGTGCCAAGGGTCGTGGTAGTCGTATCTTTAAGCGCACCAGCCACATTACTGTGACTGTAGCCGAAAAATAACCTGAGAGATTAATCATGGGCCAGAAAGTTCACCCAATAGGCATACGCTTAGGGATTGTTAAGGATTGGACGTCTACTTGGTATGCTGATTCCAAGCATTACCCCGACTATCTGAATGACGATTTGCGTGTACGCGCATTTCTCAAGAAGAAGTTGTCGCAGGCGTCAGTGAGCCGGATTCAGATCGAGCGTCCCGCGCGCAATGCGCGTATTACCATTCACACCGCCCGTCCCGGCATTGTGATTGGCAAGAAAGGCGAAGACATTGAATCGCTGCGTAAAGAAGTTGCCGTGATGATGAAAGTGCCTGCGGGTATGGTGCACATCAACATCGAGGAAATTCGCAAGCCAGAATTGGATGCGACCCTGGTTGCTGAGAGTGTTGCCCAGCAGCTGGAGCGACGCATCATGTTTCGCCGCGCCATGAAGCGCGCCGTCACTAATGCCATGCGTTTGGGTGGATTGGGCGTCAAAATCAAGGTGGGTGGTCGTTTGGGCGGTGCTGAAATTGCACGTACTGAATGGTACCGTGAAGGTCGCGTGCCTTTGCATACCTTGCGTGCAGACATTGATTACGGCGTGGCCGAAGCACATACTCCATCGGGCGTTATTGGAATTAAGGTCTGGATTTTCAAGGGCGAAGTGTTCAATAAGGGCGACAAGACTGAAAACGCCGTTGCCGCCGAGAAGACCGCGGGCAATTAAAAGAGGATTATTACGGTTATGTTGCAGCCTAAGAAAACCAAATATCGTAAACAGCACAAGGGTCGCAATCGTGGTTTGGCGACCACTGCCAACAAGGTCAGCTTTGGCGAGTTTGGCCTGAAGGCGCTTACCCGTGGCCGTTTAACAGCGCGTCAAATTGAAGCCGCGCGTCGCGCCATGACACGTTATGTGAAGCGTGGTGGCAAGGTATGGATCCGTGTTTTCCCGGATAAGCCAATCACCAAAAAACCGCTCGAAGTACGTATGGGTAGTGGTAAGGGTAATGTAGAATATTGGGTCGCCCAGATCCAGCCAGGCCGGATGTTGTATGAGATGGAAGGTGTGGCGGAAGATGTGGCGCGCGAAGCATTCAAGCTGGCGGCGGCTAAATTGCCGGTGCAGACAACCTTTATAACGCGAACGGTGATGTAATGGAAACAAAAGACCTTAAAGGCAAAACGGTTGCAGAGCTGAATCAGGCATTAATGGATTTGCTGCGCGAACAGTTTAATCTGCGCATGCAGCGTGGCTCTGGTCAATTGGCCAAGCCTCACCAATTGAGAGTCGCGCGCCGCAATATTGCGCGTGTCAAAACCGTGTTGACCCAGAAAGCAGGTAGTGCATCATGAGTGAAAAGGCAAAAGTATCGCATGCCATGACCGGGCGTGTTGTCAGCAATAAAATGGATAAATCCATAACCGTGTTGGTAGAGCGGAGTGTGCGGCATCCCCTTTATAATAAATATATAAAGCGCTCAACCAAGATGCATGCCCACGATGAGAGCAATGAGTGCAGTGAAGGTGATTTGGTTCAAATACAGCAATGCCGTCCGCTGTCCAAAACCAAATCGTGGCGGTTGGTAAAAATTATAGAAAAAACAGCTTAACGCATGTTGTTCAGGTAACATTGCGAGCCACGCTACATGATCTGGCCGCAATCATGCAAGGTAAGATGTGCGATATAAGTTTATGATGGGCTGGAGATAGTTCAATGATCCAAACGGAATCATCGTTGCAAGTGGCTGATAATAGCGGCGCACGTGAAGTGATGTGTATCAAGGTGCTGGGCGGTTCGCATCGTCGTTATGCGGGCATCGGTGATGTCATCAAGGTCAGCGTTAAGGAAGCCATGCCACGTAGCAAGGTTAAGAAGGGCGAAGTTTACAATGCGGTGGTTGTAAGAACTCGCTGTGGTGTGCGCCGTCCTGATGGCTCATTGATTCGCTTCGATGGTAATGCGGCGGTATTGTTGAATAACCAGCTGCAACCCATAGGTACGCGTATATTCGGGCCGGTAACGCGCGAATTGCGTACGGAGCAGTTTATGAAAATCGTTTCGCTGGCCCCTGAGGTACTTTAGGGTCAGGTGTAAGCCTGAAGTGGCGGAATAGTTCAAGCGTAAAGCAGCGAGATATATAAAGATGCGAAAAATCCGGAAAGGTGATGACGTAATCGTTATCACCGGTAAAGATAAAGGTAAACGTGGCGCAGTGCTGCAGGTATTGGTCAATGATCGTGTTGTCGTGGAAAACGTCAATATCGTGAAGCGGCACACCAAGCCTAATCCTGCTCGTAATGTGCCAGGTGGAATTATTGAAAAAGAATCGTCTGTGCACATCTCGAATATCGCCTTGTTCAATCCCGTCACAAAACGTGCTGACAGGGTGGCAATCAAGGTTTTGGAAGATGGGCGTAAAGTGCGTTGCTTTAAATCCAATAACGAGGTTGTGGACGTTTAAGGTCGGAAAATACAATGGCAAGATTGCAAGAATATTATCGTAATACTGTTGTCAAACAGCTTACCGAGCAGTTTGGATACAAGAGCGCCATGGAAGTTCCGCGCATCGCCAAGATCACCCTGAATATGGGTGTGGGTGAGGCGGTGGGTGATCGCAAGATCATTGAGAACGCTGTGGCTGATTTGACAAAGATTTCTGGTCAGAAGCCTGTAGTAACGTTGGCGCGCAATTCTGTTGCGACCTTCAAGGTTCGTAAGGACTGGCCCATTGGATGCAAGGTCACATTGCGCCGTGAACGTATGTTCGAGTTTTTTGACCGCTTGGTAACGGTGGCTATTCCGCGTATTCGCGATTTCCGTGGCTTGAGTCCCAAATCATTTGATGGGCGCGGTAACTACAGCATGGGCGTGCGCGAGCAGATCATCTTTCCTGAAGTTGATTACGACAAGATTGATGCCTTGCGTGGCTTGGATGTGACCATCACAACCACCGCCAAGACCGATGAAGAAGGTCGTGCCCTGCTTGCGGCATTTAATTTTCCGTTTAGAAAGTAAGGGTTAAGAATATGGCTAAGCTTTCCATGATTAACCGTGAAGTCAAGCGCTTGGCGACAGTGCAGAAATATGCGACCAAGCGCGTTGAACTAAAGGCCAGGATGAAAGACGAGAGTCTCTCCACCGAGGAGCGCGATGCAGCTCGCAGTGCGTTCATGGCTATGCCACGTGATGCCAGTCCATGCCGGATACGTAACCGGTGCCGTGTGACAGGCCGTTCACGTGGATTTTACCGTAAATTCGGTTTGGGCCGCAACAAACTGCGTGAAGCGGCGATGCGTGGAGATATTCCGGGCCTGGTTAAGGCGAGCTGGTAAATCCAGCGGGTGCATGTGCCCCCGGCAATCTTGCCGATGGCTTGATATAAAAATGTGGAATTGACGACATGAGTTTAACAGATCCTATAGCAGACATGCTGACCCGTATTCGCAATGGCTTGGCAGCGAATAAGGTTGAAGTGATTATGCCTTTGTCAAAGCAGAAGCTTGCGATTGCCAAAGTGTTGAAAGATGAAGGGTATGTCAGCGATTTTTCGGAGCGGCAGATGGACGGTAAAGCGTCCCTGGTGGTGGTATTGAAATACTATCAGGGCAAGCCCGTCATCGACACCATCAAGCGCGTAAGTCGTCCTGGGTTGCGGGTTTATCGTGGCAAGGATGAAATGCCGAAAGTCATGGGTGGTTTGGGTATTACGATCGTATCAACATCCCATGGTGTTATGACCGACCGCGCGGCCCGTGTTGCCGGGTATGGCGGCGAAGTGATTTGCACGGTTTCGTAAGGTAGGTATTGAAATGTCGAGAGTTGCAAAAAATCCTATTACGCTCCCCAAGGGGGTGGAGGTTAATATTCAGGGGCAACTTGTTACCGTTAAAGGCAGCAAGGGATCGTTGAAGTTTGATGTTCCGGCGGGCGTGGCGGTGGAGCAGACAGATAATGTTTTGACCTTTGCGCCACGGAATGCGGAAACGTTCTCTAATGCGATGGCCGGTACCACGCGCGCACTGGTGAATAACATGGTGACAGGCGTTAGTGCGGGTTTCCAGAAAAAATTGGAGCTTGTTGGTGTGGGCTACCGCGCCCAGGTGCAAGGTTCCAAGTTAAATTTGACGCTGGGGTTTTCTCACCCTATCGTTTTTGAGGCGCCTGAAGGGATTTCAATCGAAGCCCCAACGCAGACCGAAGTACTGGTTAAGGGTATTGACAAGCATCAGGTGGGCTTAGCTGCCGCCAAGATTCGCGCTTATCGCCCACCAGAGCCTTACAAGGGTAAAGGTGTTCGTTATTCGGATGAAGTGATTGTCCGTAAAGAAGCTAAAAAGAAGTAATTGCCGTAAGACCTAAGGGTAAGTATTGTGGATAAGAAGATAACACGACTGCGCCGCTCCAAAAAGGCTCGCGCAAAGATCAGAGAGTTGGGTGTTCATAGGCTATGCGTGCATCGTACGCCCCGGCATATATATGCTCAGGTGATTGCTCCCACCGGTTCACAGGTAGTGGCTAGCGCTTCTACACTGGATGCGGATGTAAAGGGAGGACTGACGGGCACGGGTAATGTGACGGCGGCAACGCTGGTTGGCAAGATAATTGCGGAGAAGGCGCGTGCTGTGGGCGTCACCAAGATTGCCTTTGACCGTTCCGGTTTCAAGTATCATGGTCGTGTGAAGGCGTTGGCTGATGCCGCGCGTGAGCACGGTCTCGAATTTTAAGGAACTAAGAGCATGGCAAATTATGATGCACCCGCAACGGCGGACGGATTACAGGAAAAACTGATTTCTGTAAGACGTGTCGCCAAAGTGGTAAAAGGTGGTCGTCAGTTCGGTTTTTCTGCATTGACCGTCGTCGGTGACGGTCAGGGTCGCGTCGGTTTTGGGCGTGGCAAGGCGCGTGAAGTGCCGGCCGCCATCCAGAAGGCGATGGATGATGCGCGCCGGAACATGCAGACGGTTCGCTTGCAGGGTAATACCTTGCAGTATCCAATGACTGTTTCGTTTGGTGCTTCCAAGGTGTTCATGCAGCCCGCATCGGAAGGTACCGGGATCATTGCCGGGGGTGCCATGCGTGCAGTCTTTGAAGTGGTTGGCGTGCAAAATGTACTTGCTAAGTGTATCGGCTCCAGCAATCCCATTAACGTGGTACGCGCCACGGTCAAGGGGTTGACGGGAATGGCTGATTCGGAAAGTGTCGCGGCAAAACGCGGCAAAAAAATTGAAGAAATAGTGGGTTGATGTCATGCCGGCAACTAATAAGAAGTTAAGAGTAACATTGGTGCGAAGCACCAATGCCAAGTTGCCCTCGCATAAGGCATGCGTGGCCGGGTTGGGCTTGCGTCGCATGCACCATACTGTAGAACTTCAGGATACACCCTGCGTGCGTGGCATGATCAACAAGGTGTATTACCTGGTCAAGGTTGAGGAAATTTAACATGCGTCTGAATACCATTAAGCCCGCCAAGGGTGAGAAGCAGTCGCCCAAACGTGTAGGACGCGGCATAGGCTCGGGTTTGGGCAAGACCTGCGGCAGAGGCCATAAGGGCCAATCCGCACGTGCAGGTGGTTTTCACAAGGTTGGTTTTGAAGGTGGACAGATGCCTATGCAGCGTCGTTTGCCCAAAATTGGCTTTGCGTCACTGAGCGCCGGCAAAACCGCTGAATTAACACTGGGTGAGCTGGCGAAGCTTGGCGCAAAGGGATCGGCGATTGATTTGGCCGGGTTGAAACTGGCGAATCTGGTGCCACTGGATACCGAGCGCGTTAAAGTGATTCAGTCGGGCAGTATCAACATTGCAGTACAATTGAGTGGCATCGCTGTAACCAAGGGCGCACGTGCGGCAATTGAAGCCGCTGGCGGCAAGGTCGAGAGCTAAGTGGCAGATTCGCGCGCAACGGCGCTGGGGGGTATGGCGGCGGCGGGCAAATTTACCGAACTCCGACAGCGCCTGTTTTTCCTGCTTGGCGCGTTGATTGTCTATCGGATGGGTACGTTTATCCCGGTGCCCGGTATTGATCCGCACGCCCTGGCGGCGCTATTTGAATCGCAGCGTGGCACTATCATCGACATGTTTAACATGTTCTCGGGCGGCGCACTTGAGCGTTTCACGGTATTTGCCTTGGGCGTGATGCCCTATATTTCCGCCTCGATTATCGTGCAGTTGTTGACTGTGGTGTGGCCGAAGTTGGAGCAGCTAAAGAAAGAAGGCGAATCAGGCCGCCGCAAGATTACCCAGTATACCCGTTACCTGACCGGTGTGTTGGCGACAGGACAGGCGGGTGGTGTGGCCATTGCCTTGCAGAAGCAACAGATGAATGGCGTGTCCGTTGTAATAGACCCCGGATATGGCTTTACCATCACTGCTATTTTAACGCTGGTGGCGGGTACGCTGTTTCTGATGTGGCTGGGTGAGCAGGTGACCGAGCGCGGTATTGGTAACGGTATTTCAATGATCATCTTTGCCGGTATTGTGGCAGGGTTGCCATCGGCGATTGGTGGTACATTGGAGTTGGCCCGTACGGGTGAAATGCATGTGTTGATGGTGTTGACATTGTTTGTCATGGCATTGGCGGTAACCGCTGCCGTGATTTTTGTTGAGCGTGGGCAGCGGCGTATTACCGTTAATTACGCCAAGCGTCAGCAGGGGCGGCAGGTTTATGCTGCGCAGACCAGTCATTTGCCGATGAAGGTTAACATGGCTGGTGTAATCCCGCCGATTTTTGCGTCGAGTATCATTTTGTTTCCGGGTACCATTGCCGGCATGGCGGGTAATTCCGAGGGTATGGGTTGGTTGACTGACTTGTCCAATATGATGTCGCCAGGGCAGCCAATTTATGTCATGTTGTATGCGGCCGCCATTATATTTTTCGTGTTTTTTTACACGGCATTGGTGTTTAACCCCAAGGACACCGCAGATAATTTGAAAAAATCCGGTGCTTTTGTGCCCGGCGTGCGTCCTGGTGATCAGACGGCACGGTATATTGATACCGTGATGACGCGCTTGGCGGTGGCGGGTGCGATTTATCTTACGGTGGTGTGTCTGTTGCCCGAGTTTCTGATTGTAGGATGGGGCGTGCCCTTCTATTTTGGCGGCACCTCTTTGTTGATCATTGTGGTGGTGGTGATGGATTTCATGGCCCAGGTGCAG
Organism: Gammaproteobacteria bacterium; assembly: GCA_023266055.1. GTDB lineage: Bacteria > Pseudomonadota > Gammaproteobacteria > Ga007554. Next base: position 10,719 of record JAHFRW010000045.1, read on the forward strand.
GCACATTTGATGTCTCATCAGTATGAAGGGCTGTTGAAAAAAGCTAACCTCAAGGGGTATGGCGGTGGTGGGTTGATGCGCTAGGTAATAGTGCATTGAAGCCCGTCTTTCGGGTATTCTGGTTGATTTTTAAGTACACATGAGCTTTTGGGGCGGATGTTATTAGTTCGCCTTTTTAGGGTTTGGTTGGAGAAGAGCGATGAAGGTCCGTGCTTCAGTTAAAAAGATGTGCCGCAACTGTAAGGTGGTGCGTCGTAAAGGTGTTGTCCGTATTATTTGTTTGGATGCGCGACATAAGCAGCGTCAGGGTTAAAGCGACGTTGTTTTGGTAATTCGTTATGGGCGTCCATTGATTTTCGGACCCCAGGCGACTATAATGGTTAGTTTTACCGGGTATCAATAGCAGGAGGATGCATGGCCCGTATTGCCGGTGTAAATATACCTGTGCAAAAACACACGGTTATTGCGTTAACCGCCATTTATGGCATTGGTTCAACGCGCGCGCGCCAGATTTGTGGGGCCGCAGGTATCAAGCCCGATGTCAAGGTCAAGGAGCTTACTGAGGCCGAGATCGAGGCATTGCGTACTGAAGTTAGCAGGGTCAAGGTAGAGGGTGATCTACGCCGTGAAGTATCCATGAGCATCAAGCGCTTGATGGATCTTGGGTGTTATCGTGGGTTGCGCCATCGTCGTGGATTGCCGGTGCGTGGTCAGCGTACCCGCACGAATGCCAGAACCCGTAAGGGGCCGCGCAAGGCGATACGTAAGTAACCTACAGCAAAGTGTAGCAGTCTAGGAAATTGATATGGCAAAAGCAAGTACACGTACTCGTAAGCGTGTAAAAAAGAATGTGGCTGATGGCGTTGCGCATATATACGCCTCTTTCAACAATACGATCATTACGATTACTGACCGCCAGGGCAATGCCTTATCCTGGGCGACAGCGGGCAGTTCCGGTTTCCGTGGTTCTCGCAAGAGCACACCTTTTGCGGCACAGGTTGCAGCTGAAAAAGCGGCTAACATCGCACAGGAATTTGGCATGAAGAATGTCGATGTGCTGGTGAAAGGTCCTGGTCCGGGCCGTGAGTCTGCTGTGCGTGCGTTACATGCGGTTGGTTTTAAGGTTAACAGCATTACCGATGTTACGCCTATTCCACACAATGGTTGCCGTCCGCCTAAAAAGCGTCGCGTCTAAATTAAAGGCTCTATATTGGAGCCAGATTAGAGAGTAAAGTTGGAGAGTAGTTGTGGCCAAATACACTGGTTCAAAATGCCGCTTGTGCCGCCGTGAAGGCGAAAAGCTTTTCCTGAAGGGCGAAAAATGCTACACCGCAAAATGCGCTGTTGAAAAACGTACGTCAGCGCCTGGTCAGCATGGTGCGAAGAAATCCCGTCTGACAGATTACGCGGGTCAATTGCGCGCCAAGCAGAAGTTGCGTCGTATTTACGGCATGCTCGAAGGCCAGTTCCGTCTTTATTACAAGGAAGCTGAGCGTCGTAAAGGTTCTACCGGTGAGCAGTTGCTCCAGTTGCTGGAGCGTCGTCTGGATAATGTAGTCTACCGGATGGGTTTTGGTGCCTCACGTAGCGAGGCGCGCCAGTTGGTGCGTCACAATGCGATCACCGTTAATGGCAAGAAGGTTAATATTCCTGCATATCTGGTCAGCCCAAGTGATGTGATCGCTATTGCCGAGAAATCCAGGAAGCAATTGCGTGTCCAGGCGTCTCTGGCATTTGCTCAGCAGCGTGGTTTTGCGAGCTGGATTGATGTTGACGTTGAAAAGATGCAGGGCGTTTTCAAGGCTGTTCCAGAACGCAGTGATTTGCCGTCTGACATTAATGAAAATCTGGTTGTGGAGCTTTACTCCAAGTAGTCATGCGTCTCAGCAGCACTGGGAATGAAGTAGGTCGCGCTTAACATAAGAGAGGAACAACATGCAGGGTTCGGTATTCGAGTTTCTGAAACCGCGTCTGGTGGATGTCCATGTCGTGAGTGGCATGCGTGCCAAAGTGACGTTGGAGCCTTTGGAGCGTGGTTTTGGCCACACACTTGGGAATGCGTTACGACGTATCTTGCTGTCTTCGATGCCGGGTTGCGCTGTGGTCGAAGCTGAGATTGAAGGTGTGTTGCATGAGTACACCAGCATGGAAGGTGTGCAGGAAGATATTATCGATATCCTGTTAAACTTGAAGGGTCTGGCGTTGCGTATGCATGGTCGTGATGAGGCCTGGTTGACGCTTAACAAGAAGGGGCCTGGTCCCGTGTTGGCGTGTGATATCGAGTTGACCCATGATATCGAATTGATTAATCCGAATCATGTGATCGCCAACCTCACCAAGCAGGGCGATCTGAAAATGAAGCTCAAGGTAGTACGTGGTCGTGGGTATCAGCCTGCCTCCAATCGTACCAGTACCGAAGATGCGGGTCATATGATTGGTAGATTGCAGCTGGATGCTTCTTTCAACCCAGTGCGCCGGGTTTCCTACGTGGTTGAGAGCGCGCGCGTTGAGCAGCGTACCGATCTTGACAAGCTGGTGATCGACATTGAAACCAATGGCACGATTGATCCGGAAGAAGCCATTCGTCGTGCCGCCACTATCCTGCAGGGACAGTTGTCGGTATTCGTTGACCTGAAAGGCAAGGAAGAGTCACAGGCGGCCGTGAAGGAAATGGAAGTTGATCCTATTCTGTTGCGTCCGGTAGATGATCTGGAGTTGACGGTACGTTCTGCCAATTGCCTGAAGGCAGAGAATATTTACTATATTGGTGATTTGATTCAGCGTACCGAGGCTGAGTTGTTGAAGACGCCGAATCTGGGCAAGAAGTCTTTAACCGAGATCAAGGAAGTGTTGGCGGCTCATGGCTTGTCCCTGGGTATGCGTCTGGAAAACTGGCCACCTGCGGGCCTGCAAAAGAAAGAAAAGGCCTCTGCTTAGGCAAAGGTATTGATAGTGCTGAAGGAGCTTTTTCATGGTTCCTGTAGGTGGTAAGTAACAAAGGTGCTGCGGCATCCGGGTGATCGCCTTTTACATGGCGAGTAACCGCATTAAGGAAGTTTAACAATGCGTCATCGTAATATTGGTCGTCAATTGGGTCGTAATAGCCCTCATCGCAAGGCGATGCTACAGAATATGGCAGTCTCCCTGCTGCGTCACGAGATTATCAAGACCACGCTGCCCAAGGCCAAGGAATTGCGCCGTGTGGCAGAGCCTTTGATTACTTTGGCGAAGGTTGATAATGTTGCCAAACGTCGTTTGGCGTTTGCACGTCTGCGTGATCGTGATGTTGTGACCAAGCTGTTCAATGAGCTTGCGCCGCGTTATAAGGCGCGTCCGGGCGGTTATTTGCGTATTCTCAAGTGTGGCCCGCGCACGGGTGACAAGGCGCCCATGGCGATTGTTGAGTTGGTGGATCGCCCTGAGGCTGACGCCAATACACAAAAGCCGGTTGCCGCAGAGTAAGCTCTGTGCACAATGCGACATAAAAAAACCGGGCATTGCCCGGTTTTTTTATGTCTGGGCAAAAAACGTTGGCGGAATCGAGAGCAGGCTTCAGTATGAGCAATGTGTTTTGATGGGGGTCAAAGTGAATGAGACGGATGTAGAGGTTCTGGAGCGAGTGGTGCGTTACCAGGGGTTTTTCCGTATGGAGCACTATCGTTTGCGACACCGCCTGTTTGGCGGTGGCTGGAGCGGTGTGGTATCACGAGAGTTGTTTGAGCGTGGGCATGCGGCGGCGGTGTTGCCGTATGATCCGGTGCTGGATCGCGTAGTGCTGATCGAGCAGTTTCGCGTCGGTGCATTATCTGCGTCAGGTGGGCCGTGGCTGATGGAGATTGTGGCGGGTGTGATCGACGCGGGTGAGACGGCGGTGCAGGTCGTGCATCGGGAGGCGCAAGAGGAGGCGAATTGTACATTACAGGCGTTGTTGCCGATATGCGAGTATTTAGCGAGTCCGGGGGGTGCTTCGGAGCGCATCAGTTTATTTTGTGGCAAGGTGGACGCATCGCAGGCCGGGGGTATTCATGGCTTGCCGGAGGAAGGGGAGGATATCCGGGTGCTAACGTTGTCTTTTGATGATGCATTTACGTGTATGCGTGCCGGAGAAATTAATTCGGCAAGCGCGATTATTGCGTTGCAGTGGTTGGCATTGAGCAGGGTGAGCGTGCGTCAGCAGTGGGGGGCTGATGGGTATGTCGGGTGAGATGTGATGCGCTGGTTAGATATGCGCCTGAAAACGATGTAGGCTACGGTTAAGCTAGGCGGTGGCCCTGCCATGTCAACAGAAGTATTTGTAATCGTGAGGATGGGTGTGGCCATGGTCTTGCTCTGTGGGTTGCCTATGCCCACGCGGGTACATGCCAAGGGATATGGGCTTCAGTGATGCCTACTGCCAGCCAGCGGATAGCCCCGGCAACCGATACCCTGGCGTACAGCTCGTCGATCTGGGCGGTGATCATGATCGGGATATTTTTCTCGCACAGGGTACATCCAATTTCTCGGGTCGGCAGAGTCGTATTCTCATCAACGATGGTCATGTCGATATCATTGTGGCTAATCTCGGCGCTGAACAATTGCTGTTTAATGGTGTGCAGGGTCATTTTGTTGATGCGAGCGCCGTTCGTCTCCCTTTGCCGTCGCATGGGGTGATATTGACGGTGATGGCGATCTGGTGGTCACCAATGCGGGTTAGAATTATGTCCTGATCAACAATGGTCAGGGTGTTTTTTCAGGTGACACGTCAACACGTATTTCTGTGTTGAGTGATGCCAGTCGTGACATCCGCCTGGGTGATGTGAATGGTGATGGGTTGCCTGATATTCTTGTTGCCAATTCCGGTGTGGGCAATGGTGCAGCATGCCTTTATCTTCAGGTGAAAAAATGCAATGAAAACAAAAGTAAAGAGGACCGTGACTAACGCCGTTTTTCCAGGGGCTTAGGTCCTGGTGGGATGGCGTTGCAGCCTTTTATTGGGCAAGGAACGGACAGCGGCCGCTTCTCTGGCAAAATACCCTGAATTTGGTAATTAAACGCTTGTCAAGGGTAACTTTATGGTATAATGTCAATGTTATTCGATGGTAGCTTTGGCTATCTGACAATATGTGGGAAGTAATACCACGTGGTGCGGTTGCAAATCAAGTAACCTTGGACCCAAGGTTACAGGTGCTTGATTTCAACTCGATAATTTTGTCGATAAAATAGAGCAGGTAGTTAGTTATGCGTAGCGGTACAGTAAAGTGGTTTGATGAAAGCAAGGGGTTCGGTTTTATTTCCCCGCAGGATGGTGGTGATGACGTATTTGTACATCACTCCACAATCAGTGGCACAGGTTTCAAGACGCTTGCCGAAGGACAGGCTGTTAAGTTTGAGTCCCAGAAAGGACCCAAAGGACAGCAGACCACCAAGGTAGAGCCCGCTTAATAAAGCGGTATTAATCTTAGACCCCGCTGACAAGCGGGGTTTTTATTTGCTGGTGTAGATAATTCTCTGCCCTGTGTGCTTTTGCGAGGCCGGTTTTGATATGGTCTGCCCATTTTTTTCATGCGTAATCTCAACGTTCCTTGTTCAGAGCTGCTTCCACTACCTTACGGGTTAGGTGCGGGGCAAACAGTTCGATAAACGCGTATATATACCCCCGTAAATAATTTCCGCGTCGAATGCCAATGCGCGTTGTGCTGGGTTCAAACAAGTGCTCGGCATCGATGGCGCGCACATTCACGTCACGCGCTGCATCAAACGCCATTTTTGCCACCAGCCCTATCCCCATCCCTAGCTCAACATAGGTTTTGATGACATCGGCATCCAGTGCGGTGATGACAAAATGGGGGGTTAAGTGGCGTTCTTCGAAGGCCTTGTTGATTTTTGAGCGTCCTGTGAAAGCGAAGTCGTACGTGACAATCGGGTGGCGTGCAATGGCTTCCAGTGTCAGGGGCGATTCGCTGAGCAGCGGGTGGTTAGGCGGCGTGACAACGCACCGGTTCCATTGGTAGCAGGGCAGCGTTATAAGGTCGTCAGCAGGCTCCAGTGCTTCTGTGGCAATGGCAATGTCGGCAGTGCCGGAGCATACCAGTTCCATGACTTGCGCAGGGTTGCCTTGATGGATGTGCAGTCGTACGTTGGGGTGTTGTACGCTGAACCGCTTGACTACGGGGGGCAGGGCGTAGCGTGCCTGGGTGTGGGTGGTGGCGATGGATAGAGTGCCACCGCGCTCATTGGAGAATTCCAGGCTGGCTTGCCTAATATTCTCCAGATCGCGTAAAATTCGCTCTATCATTGCCATCACCGCCGTCCCGGGAGATGTGAGGCCGGTGAGTCGCTTGCCCTTGCGCTCAAAGATCTGCACATTCAGCTCTTCTTCGAGCAGGCGAATCTGGGTGCTGATGCCGGGTTGAGCGGTATGCAGCCGTCGTGCGGCATTGGAGATGTTAAAGTCGCAATGCACTACTTCGCGAATATAGCGTAATTGTTGAATATTCATAGAGTTGGGTCGCTATGGCTAAGGGTGTAATTGTAGCGTCACGGTAGGCTATAATATTAAGCTATATGCATAGTGTAAATCATTATTTTTGATAATAAGTTGGCGTTGGTATAATCCCCTCTGCAAGCGTATTGATTGCGTGACGAAAAGGTTTTGACTGGATGGAATGGGGATATACGGTAGCGGGTTTGGTAGTTGGGTTTGTGGTTGGCTTGACGGGGATGGGCGGCGGGGCGTTGATGACGCCGATATTGATTCTGTTTTTCAATATCTCTCCCGCGCTGGCGATCGGCACGGACTTGCTGTTTGCCTCCATTACCAAGGCCGGTGGCATGGTAGTGCATGGCAAGCATGGTAATATTGTCTGGAAAATTGTTGGATTAATGGCGCTGGGCAGTATTCCTGCCGCGGTGATCACGGTGCTGGTGTTGCAGCACTACAGTTATTCCGGTGATGATAAAAAGCTGTTGACGACGGCGCTGGGCATCGCTTTGTTGCTGACAGCGCCAGTGGTGTTGTTTAAGGGGTATCTGGCGGATCTGGCTCATAGCAGGCTGAACCTGGCAGCATATGTTCGTTGGCGACCTCTGGTGACAGTGATGGTGGGGGCCGGTCTGGGTGTACTGGTTACCCTGTCATCGGTAGGAGCGGGTGTGTTGGGCACCATGATATTGTTTTTTCTGTACCCGCGCCTGGCGGCGGTGCGGATTGTGGGCACCGATATTGCTCATGCGGTACCGCTCACTGCGGTGGCTGGGTTGGGGCATTTGCAGATGGGAAATGTGGATTTCCCTCTGCTGGGAAGTTTGTTGTTGGGTTCGTTGCCGGGTATTTATGTCGGCAGCCATTTAAGCAGTCGTGTTCCTGAAAAAGTGTTGCGGCCTATTCTCGGTACATTGTTGCTGTTATTTGGCGCCAAGTTTGCTTTTTCGTAGTCGGCACGCCGATAGGGCGTTGTTTGATTCCCGGAATTGAAAGCCATGTTTTTAGATTTGAAGTGTGGAGAATGAACCATGATTAACGCAGAACATCTGGTTAATGCGGAAGAAATTAATCGCTATGATGACGCGGTGCGGTCTTTTTTGAATTTGCAGATTGATCCCGACCGCTTTATGTCGATCCGTCTGCAGCATGGCGTATATGGCCAGCGTCAGGATGGCGTGAACATGATGCGTGTCAAACTTCCTGGCGGCAATATGAATGCCGAACAGTTGCTGGCGATCGCGGATGTCATGGAGAATTATGTGGATCATCCGGTGGTGCATATTACCACGCGCCAGGATTTCCAGATTCATTACGTGCCGTTGGAGCATACGCCTGCGGCGATGCGGCGTCTGGCGGAGGCCGGGTTGACGACGCGTGAGGCGTGCGGTAATACGGTGCGCAATATTACGGCGTGCCCACTGGCAGGGGTATGTCCGCGCGAGCATCTGGATATTACGCCGTTGATGGAAAGTGCGGCGACGCATTTTCTGCGCCATCCGCTGACACAGCATTTACCGCGCAAATTCAAGATGAGTTTTTCAGGTTGTGAGGCGGATTGCGCACAAGGCATGATGCATGATTTAGGTGTAATCGCCGTGCAGAAGGAAGGTCGCCATGGTTTCAAGGTAGTGGCAGGTGGGGGCTTGGGACACAAGCCACGCGAGGCGATCACGGTAGACGAGTTTGTCGAGGAAAAGGATTTGCTGGCCAGTATCGAGGCGGTTATTTCATTGCATCATCGCTACTCTGATCGCAAGCGTCGTGCCAAGGCGCGCATTAAATTCCTGGTGGAAAAATTTGGTGCGCAAGGTTTTGTTGAAAAATATCAGGATGAGTTTGCCCGCACGAGAGTGGCGTTGGCTGACAAGCCACATGCAGCGGGCGAGTGGGGTGGTGGTATGCCCGGCCCGGCCTGCGGTATGGGCGCACCACGTAAAACACTGGCACAGAAACAGCCGGGTTTGTTTGTCGTGCCGATCAGTGTTCCGATTGGTGATATCACTCAGGCGCAGTTGCGTGGCATTGCCAGATTGATGAAGGATACAGGCGTCACGGATATACGCACGACCCAGGACCAGAACCTGATACTGGTCAATGTGCCGCAGGCGCAGTTGCTGGCAGTAGGTGCTGCAGTGCGTGCGCTGGGTTTGAGCGAACCCGTGGCAGGTGATGATGTGGTGGCGTGTCCTGGTACCTCCACATGCCGTCTGGGTATTACTTCAAGCAAGATTATCGGTGCCAAGATCAGTGGTGGTGTGGCTGATTTGCGTATCCGCGCCAGTGGTTGTCACAACGGTTGCGCACAACCTGAGACGGGCGACATTGGTATTTACGGTGAAGGTAATCGTCTGCATGGTAAGTTGGTGCCGCATTACCAGATGTATTTCGGTGGCGATGGCCGCAGCAACGGTGGTTTGGCGTTAAAAGGCCCTTCCGTGCCGGCGGCGCGTGTGGAAGCGGCGATTCAGCGTGTACAGGACATTTATGTGCAGGATCGTCAGGAGGGCGAGGCGTTTTTCAATTGGACACGTCGGCACGGTGTGGCCTATTTCAAGGAGTTATTGCAGGATATTACTCTCGTGACACCTGAACAGTTGGCATCAGTGATGAACGATCACGGTGAGACGCACGACTTCAAGGTGTTGCAGCTGGGTGGTGGTGAGTGTGCCGGTGCGGCACAGGAATTTGTTGCGGCGCATTTTGCTGAAGCAGCTTACGAGCGTGATTGCCGTAATTCGTTTGCAGCGCAGCATAAATCTCTGGAGGCGCTGGAATGTGCTGAAGCGATTGGTTGTCTGGTGGGTGAGTCGCTGTTGTTTTCCTCGGGCCGCACGGCGGTGACGGGGTTGACGGAGATTGCCGCTGTATTGAAGGACGCATTGCCGCAGGAGGCGGCCCTGGGTTCACAGCTGGCGGGGTTTGCAGGCACGATCACTCAGCTCAAGGAATCCTTTGATGAGGTTGCGTACGCCAGATTGGTGGCTGAGCAGGATGCCTGGATGTCTGAATCGGCACGTGTTTGTTTGACACTGGATCGTCAGCTTAATCTCACGGTGTCGATCACTGCGCCGCCCAAGGCGGCCGCAGTGGCGCCCAAAATTGTGGATCTATCCACGTACGGTTGTCCGTTACATTATTTGAAGGCGCGTAACGAGCTGCATACTGTATCTGTGGGTGATGTGGTGGACTTTTTGCTGGAATCGGGTGAGTCCACGCAGCAGGTGACATCGAGCCTGGAAAACGATGGTCATCGTGTGCTGTATCGAGAAGAGCACGGCACTACGACGCGTATCACGGTGAAAAAAGCAGGGCGTGTCGCGGCATAAACGACATCACATTCAATTTGCAAGGGTTAGAAATCATGAGTCTGGAAACATCGTTATTGCAGAAAATAGAAGCGACTACGTCGTTACTGCATACCATTGCTGCCGAGTATTCGCCTGCGACGTTCGCCAACAGTTTTGGTGCGGAAGATATGGTGTTGACCGATCTGATCTGCAAGCAGGCACCTGCCATAGGCCTGTTCAGTCTTGATACAGGCCGGTTGCCGGAGGAAACTTACCGGCTCATGCAGGAAACCATGGCACATTATGGTATTGCCATACATGCCTATTTTCCGGAGGCGGCGGCGGTGGAAAACTATATCGGTACCCATGGCCCCAACGCTTTTTACGACAGCGTGGAGTTGCGCAAGCGCTGCTGCCTGATTCGCAAGGTAGAGCCATTAAAGCGCGCCTTGCAGGGTAAAAAGGCGTGGATCACAGGTCTGCGCCGTGAGCAGGCGCCGACACGCAAGGATCTTGGTAATTCCGAGTGGGATGCGGATAATCAATTGCAAAAATTTAATCCATTGATTGAATGGACAAATTCGGATGTGTGGGCATATATCCGTCATTTTGGCGTGCCCTATAACGCGCTACACGATAAGCACTATCCCAGCATTGGTTGCGCGCCGTGCACCCGCGCCATTAGTGTCGGTGAAGATATTCGTGCTGGACGCTGGTGGTGGGAAAACCCGGAAAGCAAGGAATGTGGGTTACATGCCCGTGCCGAAGGTGCCAGCAAGAAAGCCACTTCAGCATAAGGATGTATGGGGTGAGGGTGCGCTCCCGGAATTTATGGGGCGCCCTCTAACCACATGCCTCGCCAATAGTGTACACTAACACCCACTAAATTTTGATACCAAACAGTATATTCCGGGTCACCCGTGGCGAGTCAGCCACAGGTGACCCGCGATCATTTGGTGCCCCGTTACAAGCGTTTGTTGAGGAAATGTCATGTCGAAAAAACACCCTGTTATTGCGGTTACCGGTTCATCAGGTGCGGGTACCACTACTGTAAAAAGAGCGTTTGAGCACATCTTCCGTCGTGAGGATCTCAGACCGGCGATTGTGGAGGGTGACAGTTTTCACCGTTACGATCGGAAAGCCATGAAAGATGCCGTTGAGGCTGCACGCAAAGAAGGGCGGACGCTGAGCCATTTTGGTGCCGAAGGTAATTTGTTTGATAAGATTGAAGATCTGTTTCGTGTGTATGGCGAAACAGGTGCCGGTGAAATTCGTTATTACCTGCATAATGAGGCGGAAGCCGCACCCTACAAGCAGGAGCCTGGTACGTTCACGCCGTGGCGCTCCCTTGAGTCAGGATCAGATCTGTTGTTTTATGAAGGGTTGCATGGGGGTGTCATTCACGACGGTGTGGACGTGGCGCGCTGGGTTGATTTATTGATCGGTGTGGTGCCGATTGTCAATCTGGAATGGATACAGAAAATTCATCGTGATACGGCAGAGCGTGGTTATTCCGCTGAAGCAGTGACCGCGACCATCCTGCGCCGCATGCCTGATTACGTGCAGTTTATTACACCCCAATTCTCGCGTACGGATGTTAACTTCCAGCGTGTTGCCATTGTTGACACTTCGAACCCGTTTATTGCGCGTGACATTCCCACGCCGGACGAAAGTTTTATTGTGATTCGTTTTCGTCAGCCAAAACGGCACGACTTCCCCTACTATCTACGGATGATTGACGGTTCGTGGATGTCGCGTCCCAATACCATCGTCGTGCCCGGTGGTAAAATGGGCTTTGCCATGGAGTTGATTTTAACGCCAATGATTCAGGGGTTAATTGAAAACAAGCGCATGGCGTAATACACACTGTTTCTGTAAAAAATAAAGGGCCGCATGTTGATCATGCGGCCCTTTATTTTTTGTCGTTGAATATTTTTGGTAGTTGCGATGCCAGCATCAGAATACTGACCAATGCGGTGCCACGTTGTAGCCAGAGGACGGATTCGTAGCCAGTATTGTGGTGCGTGAGCAAAACCCCTGCGGCAGCCGTTAGCATGACGGCGAATATTTGTTGGGCCGTGGTACGCATTCCCCAGCGCCAGTGTTGCGCAATTGCGATACCGCCTGCGGCGCATAACCATCCGAGTAACGCGCCGGCCAAAACG
>JAHFRW010000046.1 GCA_023266055.1 Gammaproteobacteria bacterium
CAGCGACCACACCCGATCCGTTATGTCGTGTCGCCGGTACGCTTCTACCATCGTTGACCCTCCATGCTTTCAGAAGGCGTAATTATCACACATTCCTTATCTCGTGACGACACTATCTAGCACTTTACCTCGCAGCTCCATAGCTGAAATATCCCGTTTTGCAATTTCAAAAGAGTTTAAGAAACGTCTTATGGAGACCGAGTATCCCTGGGGTGCCAACAACTTAATAAATGAACAAGAAGCAAAGCAAATGGGAGTGTTGGAACGCCGTATTATTCAGCACATCACATTAGGTTTGTTTGTAGCGATAGTGCGTATGAGCGTGGGACATAATATTACACACTGGTATGCAGCAATGGAGCCAGCATTAATGCGTTTATTGAAGAAATTCAGTATCGAATTTGTACCCATTGGTCCGATAGTTGATTATCACGGTAGACGTCAACCTTGTGTGGCAGAAATTGCGACGGTATTAGCGTCTGCGGAACGAAATTGTCCAGACGCGTGGGCATTGGTTACAGATAATGGCTTGACATGGCCCAGCGCACTTGAAACAGAGAAACAAGCCCCTGTTAAGCGCGTGGCATAACACAGAAACATACGCCATTCCCGCGCCCGCGTAGCACACCTGCACGGGCGTTACCCGGCTCCTTGCCAGCCGCACTTTTCAGCAGCGAAAATGAGGTGCACAGCGCGAGGCGCGTTTGCGCAAGCAATGTCGGGGCGTTGCATAGAATGGCGACGTGCCAGCCGGGACATTTGGCGGGCAGTACGTTACCCAGTTGGGCATACAGGTTACGCAGGTCTTTGTTGCTGCTGATGCGCAAGCAACAAGGGGGTCTTGCATTGCTACATCAATGCAGTGGCTGGAGTCGCAGTGAAAAAAACATGAACGCAGGAAAAGTGAGTGGTGTTGCAATGCAAGACCCCCTTGTTGCTCATGTGTATCACTGCAGATGCAGCGCGTAGGATGCGGTGAGGAACGAACCGCATCGTTCGAGTCACGCCGCGCCGTTAAGGGCGACCCCTTCGCCACCACCCCAATCCGCCGCATAAACGCCCCTTTTGACATGCACGTGAAAACTCGAATGCGGCCAATCCATCACTCGATTCACATAACCATCTTTCACCGGATTCCGCTGTGCATGGATGCACGAGTGCCGCGGGCGCAGGATGCGCAGGAGCGGCCAGTGCACATAATCCACGTGACGGGCGTAATCCCCCTTATCGCGAATACAATGCTCCCACAAAACCGTCTTTGCCAAATCCCGCGTCTCCACGCTTGACACGGCTTGCCGAGCGGCGTTCGCCACAGTTCAATGACCGCGAGAATTTCGCCTTGATCAAACCCTGGCACGTCGAGTAATCGGCATCGCCCTCCGGAAGCATCCACACGCAATGCGGATGATCGGGCAAAATAAAAATAACCACTGCGTCCATTTGAAAGGGGTGCCTCTCCCGCACCAGTTGACAATTACCGGGATGGATCGGAACACCGTTTACAGCACCGGCAGATTCGTGTCTGACGACCGCTTCCGGTATCCTCGGCAACTGCTCCCTGCGTTGCTCTACCTCCTGCATCCATGCAGTCGTGTCTGTCACGGCACTTGCACCTCCATGTGCGGCGTTACCAGGATTTTATCGACACGATTGCCGTCCATATCCATGACTTCAAAGTGCATACCGTTCCATTCAAAAAGGTCTGCAGTAGCCGGCACACGGCCCAGGTAGGTCATGACAAAACCACCCAGGGTATGATAGTGGCGGCTTTCCTCACCGGGTAATTTACCAACGATGTCCATCAGTTCGCGGAATTCATCGACGGGCATCATGCCATCCACCAACCATGAGCCATCGGTACGCTGTACCGCCAGCGGCTCTTCGGACTCGGCAAGTGACGGCATGCCGCCAACAATGGCTTCCAGCACGTCGTTAAGCGTCACCAACCCATGAATATCACCGTATTCGTCTACCACCATGCCGATGTGCGTGCCGGTTTTTTTGAACAGTTCCAGCACTTTCAATACATGCATACTCTCGGGGACAAACAAGGGATGATGCAATGCCGACTGAAGATCCATCGGTTTGCCTGCCAGCGAATGCAGCATCAGATCCTTGACATGCACAATGCCCAGAAAATTATCCAGTGTACCCTGCCCCACCGGGAAGCGTGAATGGACGCTGGCCGTCATCTTCAGCAAGGTTTCGTGTTGCGGGTCGTCAAAGTCCAGCCATGTGACCTGGGTGCGGGGTGTCATGATGCTATTAATGCGCCGCTCACCCAAACTGAACACACGCTCAATCATGTCCTGCTCGGCCTCTTCAAACATGCCCGCACGGGTGCCTTGCTCCATCAATACCTTGATTTCTTCTTCAGTGACGGGTGGCTCGGTAGACACGCGCATGCGCAGTATGCCCAGCACCAGATCGGTCGAAGAACCCAGCAGTCGCACCATCGGCGTAGCCATGACTGCCAGCAGTCGCATGGGTTTGGCAACAAACCCGGCGATGCGCTCCGGATTATTTAACGCCAGACGCTTGGGCACCAGTTCACCGATAATGATCGAGAAAAAGGTAATTACCAATACTACAACGCCCAGTGCGATACCCTCTGTGTAAGGCATTAAGGCGGGTGAGGGTAATGTGTTCAACACCAGCGCCAATTCTTCAGCAATAGTGGCACCGCCAAAGGCGCCCGCCAGGATACCGATAAGGGTGATGCCTACCTGAATAGTGGATAGCAAATCATTGGGGGCATTGGCCAGATCAAGGGCGGCACGCGCATTATCATCTCCCTCATTAGCGCGCTGCTGCAAGCGCGCCTTGCGCGACGAGACCACGGCCATTTCCGACATGGCAAACAGGCCGTTGAGCAGAATAAGCAAAAAAATAAACAAAATTTCCATATATATATTAGACATTTATATTAATTTTATCATAAATGGCATTAAAATACACCCAGCCCCGCCGCAGCGCCTCATCACCAGGCACTCCCCCACACCATGTCTCTTCATTATAATAGGGAACCCTCATCCCTTGCCGTGTTTATTATTATCCATTCGGTAACTCACGTCGTGCCCCTCCTTAGAAACCGTTCGCGATCAAGTCGTGCGCCAACCCACACGTTTCGCCCAGCAAACTCCTGACGCTTATGTTCCTGAATATTCTGTGGTGCTCCCCTCCCTAGTGTTGAATTTTATGCTTATGCAGCCGCAGGTCTTCCTCCAACGCGTTAAGACCCAGGCTTTTTCTGCATGCATCATGCCTGTGAAACATCTTTAATATTAACCATTAACTCTTTGCTTTTATTCCAACCGAAGAACATCCCACACTGCTGCGGATGATCTTGATATAAAGAGAACACAGTCCTGCAGACACACCGTCTGTACCGCCGATACCTCACCCAGCAGAACCGTCTCTTCTAATCCATCGAAGAAATAATTTCTGCAATTCGGAGGGGGTATGGCGTTCCGGGCTAGCATAAATGCGGCCGTGGCACCGCTTTTTTCGACGAGAGATCTGCCTGGCCAGCCGTATTCGGTAACGATCGCAGCAACGCTCCAGCATGTTGAATATGCGACGCTTCGAGTACTTCGGGATACCCCTCATAACGTCTGCCCAGCGCATCACGAAGCCCGCTATCCATATCCACCACCTCAGTCAGTTACTGGATTGGCCACTCCCGTACATCAACAAAATGCCCTGCCACGGCGGCGGCGGCGGCCATCGCCGGGCTCACCAGATGAGTACGTCCGCCCGGACCCTGGCGGCCTTCGAAATTACGGTTGGATGTAGACGCACAGCGTTCACCGGCTTCAAGCTTGTCGGCATTCATTGCCAGACACATGGAACAGCCTGGCTCACGCCACTCAAAACCTGCATCACGAAAGATTTTGTCCAGGCCTTCGGCCTCTGCCTGACGCTTGACCAGGCCGGAGCCGGGCACCACCATCGCCAGTTTGACATTAGCCGCAACTTTGTGACCGCGTACCACGCTGGCGGCAGCGCGCAGGTCTTCAATGCGCGAGTTGGTGCAGGAGCCGATGAATACCTTGTCGATGCGGATATCGCTGATTGCCATGCCCGCCGTCAGTCCCATATAACGCAAGGCGCTCCTGATGCCATCACGTTTCACGGCATCGGAACCAGGCGCAGCATCGGGATCAGGCACGTGACCATCAATCGCCACCACCATTTCCGGTGAAGTGCCCCAGGTAACCTGAGGTTTGATAGTGGCCGCGTCGATGTGCAACACACGATCAAACACGGCGTCGGCATCACTGTGCAGCTCGCGCCAGTTTTTGACAGCTTGATCCCAACTATTGGCCTGGGGACTGTAGGGCCGTCCGCGCACGTATTCAATGGTCTTGTCATCTACTGCCACCATGCCGGCGCGCGCACCGGCTTCAATCGCCATGTTGCATACGGTCATGCGACCTTCCATGGACAACGCAGCAATCGCATCACCGCCAAACTCAATGGCATAACCGTTGCCACCCGCGGTTCCAATGACACCAATAATGGCCAGCACGATATCCTTGGCGGTAATGCCCGCGCCCACCTGTCCATCCACACTGATGAGCATGTTTCTGGATTTCTTCTGGATCAGGCACTGCGTAGCCAGCACATGCTCGACTTCTGAAGTGCCAATACCATGCGCCAGCGCGCCAAACGCGCCATGGGTAGAGGTGTGCGAGTCACCACACACCACCGTCATGCCCGGCAGGGTCGCGCCCTGCTCCGGCCCGATGACGTGTACGATGCCCTGCCGCAAATCATTCATCTTGAACTCGGTGATACCGAATTCCTCACAATTCCTGTCCAGCGTTTCAACCTGGATGCGTGACACCGGATCTACAATGCCATGACGACGATCCGTGGTCGGCACGTTATGATCCGCCACCGCCAGATTGGCAGACACCCGCCATGGCGCACGCCCGGCCAGACGCAATCCATCAAAGGCCTGTGGTGAAGTTACCTCATGCACTAAATGACGGTCTATATACAGCAGACAGGTACCATCTTCGTTGCTGCGCACCACGTGCGCGTCCCACAATTTATCGTATAAAGTTTTGCCGGCCACGTTACTGAATCTCGGAGGAAAACCCCAATATTACGCGAGATGGGGCCATTACACAAAATTCGCCATGATTTTTCAGATTCCAGGGCATAAACCGGTATCCTGATTTGATCAATCACCCACCCCACAGGTAGAATAGTGGACTTTTCACCTTCCTACAGGCTAGCGCATGGCAGCTCAAATTATAGACGGCAAGGCGCAGGCCACCGACCTTCGCAATCAGGTCAAAAACCACGTAGCACAACGCTTGGCTCACCATAAACGCGCGCCCGGTCTGGCCGTGGTTCTGGTAGGCAGTGATCCTGCATCGCAGGTGTATGTGAGTAGCAAGCGTCGCGCCTGCAACGAGGCAGGCATTCTTTCCAGGAGCTACGACCTCCCTGCGGACACCTCTCAACACGCGTTGCTTACCCTGCTGGACGAACTGAACGCTGATCCCACCATTGATGGCATTTTGGTCCAACTGCCATTACCCGCTCATATTGACACCGAAACCATTATTGAGCGCATCCACCCTGACAAAGATGTGGACGGCTTCCACCCTTACAACATTGGCAGACTGGCATTGCGCCTGCCCGCCCTACGCCCCTGCACCCCCCACGGCGTGATGACGCTGCTGGCAAGTACCGGGCAGGATCTCAAGGGGCAGGAAGCTGTCGTGGTCGGCGCATCCAACATCGTGGGTCGCCCCATGTCACTGGAATTGCTGATGGCAGGCTGCACCGTGACGACCTGTCATCGCTTCACAAAGAACCTTGAAAAACACCTGCAACGCGCTGATATTATTGTAGTTGCAGTAGGCAAGCCCGGCTTCATCAAGGGCGCGTGGGTCAAAGCCGGCGCGACTGTCATTGACGTAGGCATTAATCGCACCGCCAGCGGTCAGATTATCGGGGATGTGGAGTTCGACAGCGCCGCGCAACGTGCGGCATGGATCACCCCTGTGCCCGGCGGAGTCGGGCCCATGACTGTTGCAACATTGCTGCAAAATACTCTGTATGCCGCAGAGCGATCCGAGCCTTAACAGGATCAAGATGTTGAAAAAGGCCGCCCATGTACTGAATGCAGGCTGTTTTTCAACAGCCTGTTAATCAGCGACAACCGCATTAATGGCAAGATGGCGCATCGACCAGGCGGGTTATTTCAACCACAAGGCATCCCATTCCTCGGCCGGCACGGGTGGGCTGAACAAATAACCCTGCATAACGTCACATCCCTGTTCCTGGAGAAAGGCCCGCTGCGCTTCGGTCTCCACGCCTTCCGCGATCACTTCCCGCTTGAGTTTGTGCGCCATGGATATAATGGCCTCGGTGATGGCGGCGGCGTCCACGTTACCCGGCAGGTCAGTGATGAAGGATCTGTCTACTTTGACGGTTTGGGTCGGGAAACGTCGCAAGTGCCCCAGGGAAGAATAACCTGTACCAAAGTCATCAATGGCCAGCGTGACGCCCATGGCGCGGATATTCTCCAGCAAGGCCTCGGAATGCTTCATGTTACGCATGACAATCTCTTCGGTCAGTTCGATCTCAAGGCTCGTGGGCGCCAATCCCGTGTTTTCCAGAATATTACGTATTACCCCAAGCAGATCATCCTGTCGATACTGGCGGTTGGACAGGTTCACCGCCATGCGTACCGGGTGCCCACTTGCCGCCCAGACCCGTGCCTGAACACAGGCGGTATGCAACACCCAGTTGCCGATGGGGATGATCAACCCCGTTTCTTCCGCCAACGGCAGAAAATCCAGCGGCATGATCATACCCAGTGTCGGGTGCTGCCAGCGTATCAGTGCTTCCGCACCAATGATGCGGCCTGAGGCCAGATCCACCAAAGGTTGGTAATAGACGCGAAACTCTTGCCGCGCCAACGCGTGACGCATGGCGCTCTCCAGCCCGAGACGCTGCGTATGCTTGGCATCCATCATGGGTGAATAGAACTGATAACCGTTCTTGCCCAGCTCCTTGGCGCGATACATGGCCACGTCCGCCTGCTTGAGCAAGGTATCGGGATCGGTACTGTCGGTAGGATAGAGGCTGATGCCAATACTGGCGGTAACATAAATCTCCTGTCCTTCCAGATGCAGCGGCTGACCCAGTGACTCAATGATCTTGTGCGCAATGGCGCCGACACCCTCCGTACTCGCCATATCAGTGAGCAGAACCACAAACTCGTCACCCCCCAGGCGTGCCACGGTGTCGCCGCTGCGCACGCATTCCTGGAGACGCCGCGCCATTTCCTTAAGCAAATGATCGCCTACATTGTGCCCCAGCGTGTCGTTTATTATCTTGAAACGATCCAGATCGCAAAAGAGCACACCCAGCACACGATTTTGCCAGGGCAGACGGGCAAGCGCCTGTGTCAGGCGATCTCTGAGCAGCGCGCGATTGGGTAGATCGGTCAGCGCATCATAGTTGGCGAGAAAGCTCAGGCGTTCTTCTGTGCGCTTGCGTTCCGAAATATCCCGAAAATAGGCCGAGACACCCTCTCGTCCCGGATAACTGTGTGTCTCAAGCCACAAACCGGATTGATTGTCGAAACCTTCAGCGGTATGAGGGGTCTTCAGGCTCATCGCCTTGGTAAGCGTTTCGTGAAACCAGGGTGCCAGATGAGGCAGACGTGCCAGGAGATTACGATCCAGAACATCGTGACGCTGCGCCTGAAGCAGGCGCTCGGCCTCCCTGTTTATGTAAGTGACCTGCCAATCGTTGTTCACCGCAAAAAATGCGTCACTGATACTTTCCAGAATATCGGTGATACGCCGGTTAGAATCCTGCAATCGCTGCTCGGCTGCGATTCTCTCCTGCTCGGCCTGGTGCAAGCGCATGGTGTGCCGCAGGCTATGAGCAAGGCTTTCGGGCGAGATATTCCCCTTGGGCAGATAATCGTTGGCACCCGCCCGCATCATCTCTACCGCCAGGCGTTCATCACCGTGCCCGGTCAGCATAATGATTGGCGTGTTGACACCCGCAGCCCGTGCCGCACGCAGAATTGTGAGACCATCACTCTCCGGCAGGAGGTAGTCAAGGAGGGCACAATCGAAAACCTGCGTTTGCAATAATTCCAGGCCCACCCTGCCATCCTGTGCTTCTGTTGCCTCAATATTGAGTCCCGCCGATTTACAGGCGCGACGTACCGTCATGCGATCCACATTATCGTCATCAATAATCAATATACGTAGAATGTCACTCATGACTCAAGGCAGCTCGATAAGATTCCAGTATAAATTCAGCGTACCAATCGCCTCAATGAATTT
This sequence comes from Gammaproteobacteria bacterium, assembly GCA_023266055.1. GTDB lineage: Bacteria > Pseudomonadota > Gammaproteobacteria > Ga007554. The sequence goes on from JAHFRW010000046.1 coordinate 8,331, forward strand.
TTCCGGCTCCACAGGTTTTAAAATATAACCTGCAACATTGAGATTGTAGGCCGCCACCTTGTCGCGCTCCTCATTTGAAGTGGTTAACACTACCACACTGATATCGTGCAACTCGGGATCGGTACGCAGCTCACGCAGAAATTCAATGCCATTCATGCGCGGCATATTGAGATCCAGCAGAACAATACGTGGTTTGGGGAGCAGCTTCTCCACACCACCAGAACCACGCAGCATATCCAGCGCCTCCAATCCATCTTCCGCATGGTATAGTGGATTACTGATATTGGTTTTCCTGAACGCCCGCTTGACATTCATCGTATCAACTTCATCGTCTTCCACGAGAAGTATACTTACTACCTGCTCTTTCATACCGCCTCCTTTTCCTCGATTACTTTGGGCCAGGTGAAGCGGAATGTCGCGCCGTGACCCTCCTCTGATTCAAGTGTAATCTTTCCGCCCGCACCCTCCACAATCTTCTTCACCAACGTCAGGCCGATACCCGTGCTATCCGTCCTGTCACGCGAGGCCAGTGTTTGAAATATAACGAATACTTTCTCATGATGCTCAGGCGCAATGCCGCAACCATCATCAGCCACCGAGAACTCATAAAATTCGCCCTTCTCCACAACGGACAGGGTCACGCAACCATCATCACGTGCACGGTATTTGATGGCATTGCTCAACAGGTTACCAAAAACCTGCCCAAAATGAACTCGCAGCGTGGCAAAGCATGGCATATTGGGGCTGATGGTGATGGTATAACCTGCAGGGATGGGCAATCCATCGATAATATCATTAAGCAGCGCCTGGGTATCGACATCTTCTATTTTCGCAGTGACACGACCAATCCGCGAATATTCCAACACACCATTGATCAGACCTTCCATACGCAACACCCGACCACGCAGAAGATCCATCTGTTTACGGGTGTCTGGTGACATCAATTCCTGCAAATCTTCCTCTATCCACTGCGAAAGATTGGCAATGGCCCGCAATGGTGCCTTGAGGTCGTGGGACACAACATAGGCAAATTGATCCAGCGCCTTGTTGCTGCACTCCAGCGCCCGCGTTTTTTGCAGCAAGTCCTCTGCGATCTGCTTTGCATCAGCAATATCCTGTGCCACTAACACGAGTCCCTGAATAATTCCTGCATCATTTCTCAACACGGCAACGGTAAAAAGCATGGGGCGGAGCTGCTCATCCTTGGTCTGATAGATTGTTTCCGTATGCTCATAAATCGCATAGTCCGCATAATCTTCAGCCTGGAAGCCAGGCAAAAAATCATCCTGCACAACGACACTGGCATGCTGTCCCAGCAACTCCTGTTCCGAATAGCCCAGCAACCTCAAGGTAGCCTCATTCACACGCACAATGACACCTGCGGTGTCCAGCACTATCAAACTATCCAGCATGGCACGGATCACGTTATCCAGAAAACCCTTGGAAACCGTCGTCATGCTCAGATCCCTGGCCATGGCATTAAAACTATGGGCCAACATTCCTATTTCATCCCGGGAATGGATATCGACACGCACACTCAAATCACCTTTACCCACAGCCAGGGCGGCATCCTTAAGCACTACAATAGACCGTGACAGGTTGCGGGCCACAAGCACACTCAGCACCAGAACAGCGAGGAGAGCCAGCAGAGTTGTGAAGACAATGGTTTTCAAATATTGCTGGTTCGTGTCATCAGCCGTTTCATGTTTATCCACGATGCCCCTTTTTTCCTGCTCCAGGAACTGGTCGATTGCATGGAGAAACGCACTTTCTGCATCTGCCATACGCCCCTTTGCCTCCAGCAATATTGCCCGATGATCACGGCCATCGCTGGCCGTGATCACTTCGGTACTATACGTTTTCAGCAGGCTTGCATACTGGCGAATACGGTTCACCTCCTCAATCTTGCCGGGGGTCTTTTGACGTACCAATTCGGCATACTCATCAATGGACTGTTCGAAGGGAATCAGGGCTTTGGCATACAGCGCCTCCATCGCTACCGTATCCTGATCCCATCCAATGCCTTCGGCATTTTTACTCAATACTCGCAGATACGACAATTCGGAGGTAATTCTGGCAAAGCGGAACCCATAATAGCGTACATTCTGGGCAACATGGACAATGGGGACGACTCCGGCAACCAACTGGTCGTGGCTGCGCTCGGTTTGCCGTGTACCCCAATAACCGGCATATCCCACCGCCACTACAAAGCTGGCGACGATACAGTATCCCAGCATGATCTTCGGCGCGATCTTCATGTCCCGTACATCCTATCGAATCAGCCAGGCAAGGTGGCTGTTTTGGGTTAGCGGCCTGGAGATGGGGTTGCTCAAGGGGAGAGATAATTTTTCAGGCACAGTCCAGTGTCTTTTTCAACCTCTTCACGGCGCACTTTATTGCCGTAACTTTAAACATACCGAAGATTCTCATCATCGTCCGCTATCGACGCATCGCCTCTGCGATTTGCGGTATGAACCGAGACATGGCGTGTCAATAATTTTCACCATAATCAGAAAACACGGATGATGAAAAAAGGCATCACGGGACTCATGCTATTAAGCACGTACCCGTCAGGATATGTCACCGCTGAATCCGGCCAGGTCACAACGCGCAGCAGTGAGGAAATGTCTTTATTCTTTAATGACGAACAACGGGTTGGCATCGCCATCAGGCATCTGCAACAAATCGACAAAGCACCCGCTATTGTGTCGGTGTTAAGCGGCCGGGATATCGAAAATATGGGTGCACGCAATTTACAGGATGTGATGAAATAACTCAAGGTTATGCCGTCGATACCGATCCTTCATTCTGCCCGGCTTTTTTCAGCCATGTAAAACAGAAAGACGTACCACATCCTTCATCCGATATCACACTGATCTGCCCGCCGTGTTCTTCGATAATCTTTTTGATCACTGGCAAACCCACACCGGTGGTTTCCATTTTATCCTTGGCGTGAAGTGTCTGAAAAATCTCAAATATCTTGTCGTGGAATTGCGGCGCAATACCAGGACCATCGTCGGTTACCGTGAATACCCATTGATTGCCACCATCTTCACAATCTATTTCAATCCGCCCCTCCCTGTGGTGATGAAAACGAATAGCGTTGTCGATAAGCTGAAAAAATACCTGTTCCAGCGATTCCGGCACGGTTTCTACCTGTGGCATATCCGTGATCATCGTAACAGTGAATCCGGCAGGAATTTCCACCCCTGAAACAACTTTTTCAATCAGGGCACGGCTCTCGACAATACGTGGCAGGGCATTGGAACATCCGGCACGGGTGTATTCGCGCAAGGCATCAATAAGCTTTTCAGCGCGCCGCACCCTCCCCTGCAACAATTGCATCTGCGTCCGCCCCTCAGCGGACAATTGGGCACCAAGGTCTTCAGCAATCCAGCTGGCGAGGCTGGAGATACCGCGCAAAGGCGTCTTCAAATCATGCGCCGCCACGTAGGCAAACTGGTCAAGATCACGATTGCGGCGCTCCAGCGCGGTATTATTACGTGCCAATTCTGCGGTACGCTCGACAACACGGCGCTCTAACCCATCATGCGCTGCACGTAACGCCTGATCACGATCATGGATTTCAGTAATCATGCCATTAAATGCCATGGCGAGCTGAGCTATCTCGTCATCACCACGAACGTCAATACGCTGCCGTAAATCCCCTTGCCCCACCGCCTGAGTCACACGGGCTAATTGCGCCAATGGCCGGGCCACGCTACCCACCAGCAGGTAAGCCATAATGAAACTGATCGGTAGAAACAACGCCAGAATCACCAGCGCTGCCGTAAGCGCTGCCCATATCCTGTCACGTATACCATCAAGCGACAGAGTAAGCGTAACATAGCCGATGATAGTGCGGTGAGTGGCGCTCGATCCAGCGGGCGCATCGTCCAGCAACAGCGCCTCGTTTTCGAGCGCCTTGACGGTCACCACGGGCGCCCAAAACTGATAGGCTGACTCACCCTCCACCACTACTTCGCGCCATGTTGGCATGAAATCATGCATTATCTGCTGGCGCACCACCTCGGGTAAGAGCGAAGGCAATTGAGTGGAGGTTTTCGGTGCCGTCACCAAGCGGATCACTGCAGCATCTGTATCCAGTGCTGCCGCCACGATCATGTCAGGTTCATCCAGCACACTCTCCATCACTGGCACCAGAAAACCGTTATTACCCGTCAGCACACCCAACTCACTGGCGCGGGCAAGACCACGCGTTACGGACAGGCCACGCTCCTTGATCTGTTGTTGCAACGACATCACGCGCTGGTATACCAACGCTGTTGTGAGTACGCCTGCCAGTAACACCACCAACGCAACAACCGACCAGAACACGCGAGCACGGATACCGTGCAGCAAACTCTGGCGAAGACGAATGCCCAACGTGGTCTTTGGTGAAGCATCAGGTGTCAGAGGCAACACTAGCGATAAACCGTCGTGGCCGTGTCAATCACTTCTTGCGGTACGCTCAATCCAAGACTCGCAACACTTTTGAGATTGATCGACATGGCGAACTTACGGGGTGCCACGGGAGCCAACGGTGCAGCATTGGTATTATCGAGCAAGCGATTGGCGAGTTCCGCTGCCTGGCGACCGATATCCCGGGTATCAAACGACAAGGCGAACAGCGCGCCCATTTTAACGTATTTATCAGCAATGCCAATGACAGGAATATTATTACGCAGCGAAAACAACATGAGAAACTGCAACGATTCTGTGGAAATTACGGTGGCATCGGGCATCATCAAAATAACCTCGGCCTCCCCGAGCAGTGCGGCATAGGCGTCTATTGACTCCGTAACCGATTTAACAGGACGCTCCACCAGTGTCATACCCAAGGCACGGACGGCATTGCGCGCCTCATCGACCAATGCCTGTGAGCGCGCCGGATCATAGACCACACCAACCCTCCTGGTTCCCGGTCGAATTCTGAGTAAGGTGGCGAGCTGAACCTGCGCGGGGATATTCATTAACAGGCCCGCGATACGCGCCCGTTCTGCCGCAGGTATACTCACCAGCAACGGACCGGGATCAAGCACAAAACTGTACACCACAGGCACCGTGCTGGCATAACGCCGAGTCAATGCAAGGGCGTCGGTACCGAGTGACATCATGATCCCTATCCTTTTTTGACGTATGCCATCCTGTAATGCACGCTCAACACTCTCGCCCGAAGTGAGCACATATTCCGTAACTTGTCCATTGAATTTCTCCTTGAAACCTGCCACTGCTTGTTGGTAGGGCAAGATGTCGGCTGCCTTGACAATCGCAACCTCAGCGGCCCTTCCTGAGGCCGCAAACATGCACCCCATAATGAGCCAAAACAGACGAAAACCAGGATGCCACCCACCCTTAGCGTCAGCCTCTGTCCTGACCAGAGCACTACGATACATCCCTATCCGCACTCCTTTTCTGTGTCATTCGCCGTCCTGTCCCTATGCGCGTTTCCACGATCATGCAGTGCGCGGACAGGTGCCAATCTTCCTATGATTGGTGGCCCGAATATCGGGCACATTCTCCCAGTGTTGGTTATCGGCGATGCGTTAACACGACTTTAATCAACCGGCATCCACATCGTGATGCCTGACGAAATTCGCTCAAAACATCACCTATTTCCAGTGAGTCTGTAAATCAGGGCAATCTTGTCGGCGTCCTCGGAGTAAAAAATCGGCACCGGCCCCCTATCCGTCTATCCGCTCATAAACCCAACGTATACTACCGATGAATCGACAGCCACATCATCCTTCCTGACGCAAATCCAAACCGGAATAATACAAATTACACATACCTGACCGTACCCGGTACAATCATTGTAGAGAGACATCATTAACACAGTTTGTACACCCAACCTGATTACATTAGGCACAAACATGCCCCACAGCATTACCCTGATTACCACCATTGCTGCCAGCCTGGGCCTTGCTCTGATCATGGGACTCATCGCCAATCGACTGAAACTGCCACCGATCGTTGGCTACCTGATTGCCGGCATCATGATCGGCCCGGCCACACCAGGATTTGTGGCTGACATTGAACTATCCAGCCAACTCGCCGAAGTCGGCGTTATCCTGTTGATGTTTGGAATCGGATTACATTTTTCCCTCGACGATCTGCTGGCGGTTCGCCGCATCGCTTTGCCCAGTGCAATTGTTCAAATTGGGGTCGCCACCAGTCTCGGCGCAGGGGTTGCCACTCTCTGGGGATGGAGTCTGGGCGCAAGTCTCGTATTTGGTCTGGCATTGTCGGTAGCCAGCACAGTGGTACTGATCCGAGGACTGGAACAACGTAACCTGCTCCAGACAGCGAATGGTCGAATCGCCGTCGGATGGCTGATCGTTGAGGACTTGGTAATGGTTCTGGCACTTGTCATGCTGCCACCCCTGGCGGAATGGCTGGGTGGAAACAGCGGCGCTCTGGCCGAAAAGGAAGTTGGCCAAAGTCTTCTGGTGACACTCCTGATCGCGCTTGGAAAAATCTCCATCTTCGTCGCACTGATGCTAGTAGTTGGACGACGGGCCTTCCCCTGGCTGCTTGGGTACGTTGCCGACACGGGTTCACGTGAGCTCTTTACCTTGAGTGTGATTGCCGCAGCAGTGGGCATTGCCTACGGTTCTGCGCAACTCTTTGGTGTCTCCTTCGCACTGGGCGCTTTTTTTGCCGGCATGGTCATGCGCGAATCGCACCTTAGCCACCGGGCCGCCGAAGAATCCCTGCCGTTCAGGGATGCTTTCTCGGTTTTATTCTTTGTATCGGTGGGAATGCTGTTCGACCCGGACATTTTGATCCAGCAACCTCTTCAGGTGCTCGCCGTCGTCACCATCATCATCGTCGGTAAATCGCTGGCGGCCTTTTTTCTCGTCCTTGCCTTCCGTTATCCACTCAACACGGCCCTCACTGTATCCGCAAGCCTCGCACAGATCGGTGAATTCTCATTCATCCTGGCAGGTCTGGGACTTTCTCTCGGGATTCTGCCAAAAGAGGGCGTGGATCTCATTCTGGCGGGCGCGCTCATCTCCATCTCACTCAACCATCTGGTTTTCCAGGCCGTTGAGCCTGCACAAGCCTGGATCAGGGCGCGCTCCAGGCTGGCGCGCGTCCTGGAACGCCCCGACGACCCTTTGGCGGAACTCCCCATGACCGTCAAATCACGCGAGGTAACAGGCCATGTCGTACTCGTCGGCTATGGCCGTGTGGGTCGGCGTATTGCTGATGCCTTGATCGAACACGGATTACCCTTCGTTGTGGTAGAGGAGCATCGCGAATCCGTCGAGACATTACGTGCACGTGGTATCCACGCCATTGCGGGTGATGCTTCGGAACCGGCCGTCATTATTCAGGCGCATATTGCCCGAGCGGACATGCTGGTCATTGCCATTCCCGATACACTGCGTGCGCGCCGCATGATCGAAATCGCGCATGCGCTTAATCCCCAGGTAGAAACCCTGGTACGTACTCATAGCGAAGAAGAAGCGGCACTGCTACGAAAAGAAAATGCCGGAACGGTGTTTTTGGGAGAACACGAACTCGCCCTCAGCATGACACGCCATGTACTGGAAAAAATCATCCATCGGTAGAAAAATCAAATCATGTATTGCACCTTCTGGACGAAAAACACCCCTCCCTTTAAGCTTCCCGCCTATAATTTTTTATTCGACGTAACCGAGACAGACTGGCACAATAGCACCAGCGATGAATACATACTGTCGCTGAATATTCTATTTTTACAACACACGCACCAGGCGCGTGGATCGAGGTGATGCAGCTATGGGTGCACAGTGGAAAACAAAAATCAAAGAAGTGGCGGCTAATGCAAAGGGCCGGATTTTCACCAGACTCTCCAAGGAAATCATGGTCGCGGCACGTGGTGGCGCCGACCCGGACATGAATTCACGTTTGCGTCTGGCGGTAGAGCAAGCCAAAAAAGCGTCCATGCCACGTGAAACCATTGAACGCACCATCAAAAAAGGTGCTGGCCTGCTGGATACGGGAATAAACTACGAAAAGCTCACCTACGAAGGTTTTGCACCCCACAAAGTACCCGTCATCGTCGAATGCCTGACAGACAATGCCAACCGCACCGCCTCCAATATCCGCGTGCTGTTCCGTAAGGGACAACTCGGCGCGCTGGGTTCAGTCTCATGGGATTTTGATTATCTTGGCATGATCGAGGCGTCTCCGGCATCGGCCTCAGCGGATCCTGAACTTGCCGCAATTGAGGCGGGCGCATCCGATCTGGAACCTGCCGACGATGGGGCTACCCTATTCCTCACCGAACCCACCGACATGGATGCCGTATGCCGCGCGCTACCCGAGTATGGATTTACCGTACGATCCGCCCAATTGGGTTATCGCCCCAAAAATCCGATGACGCTGGGTGACGCAGAACGCGCTGAAGTTGAGGCGTTTCTGGAAGCCGTTGATGCCGATGATGACGTGCAGTATGTGTACGCAGGGCTGACAGATTAAACTGACCAGTTACCTGATCAGCCCATCATACACACGCTCAAATAACCCTATTGTGTCGCAGGTGCCGGTGTTGTGTCAGGCAGTGTTGGCAGGTTCTTCTTTCTGGGGCTAACCTTGTACATCACAATCTTGGTACCGCCTTCATGAATGTCTTCACGCACGGTGAGAATTTCGTTAGCCTCACCGTTGGTGTATTTGGTTTTATAGCGTGTGATGTAGATATTGCCCGTGAGAATGGTATTCACCACCGTATCCCGAACTTCATAGCTGATGAAGTCACCTAACAAATCATGCTGTTCCTTGAAATAACTTTCCCATTGCGTTGCGGACTCCTCTTTTGTAAACAGCATGGATGCCTGCTCAAAATCCTTCACCTTGATCAAGTCATAAAATTTTTGATCCAGCGCACCCGCCTTTGCAGGATCCGCAGGCTTATCGGTACACCCGGCCACCAAAAATATCAGGAAAAGGGAAAGCAGTTGGAACACCGTGATATTTACTTTAAAATTCATTTTATTTACACCCACATCAATATAAACAGATATAAAAAGTAGTGAATAACCAGCAGCAAAGGAACGCCCCCCCAACCCCTGATTAAACCATTCTCTGAAACAGCCGCAGGGTATTCACTACAAGCCGGAGACCGTACATACGAATCTGCTTTTTAGCCGTGCTCAGCTATCCTGAGCGCCATCCCATACAAAAAATTCCTTTTTTGCCCCGTAATCCTTGCCGCCAACGCGGCTGCCTGTTTTACCGGCAACTCTGCCAGCAAAATGCGTATAATTCGCTCAGTTTCGGCCGTTGTTTCTTCATTTTCAGCAGGGATCACACCTTGCACCAACACCACAAACTCACCTTTTTGCTGGTGAAGATCAGACTGCACCCACTGGCATAAACCACTCAGAGCATCGCCCTGTATGGTTTCAAAAACTTTGGTCAATTCTCGCGCCACCACCGCAGGGCGGTCAGCTCCGAACACATGAACCATATCGCCCAGTGATTCGACGATGCGATGGCCTGACTCAAAGAATACCACAGTCCGCGCCTCGATTCTAAGCGCCTCCAGACGGTGACGGCGCGCAGCCATTTTGGCAGGTAAAAATCCTTCAAAAACAAAACGATCTGTAGGCAACCCCGCCACTGACAACGCCGCAATCAACGCGCTGGGGCCAGGAATGGGCACAACCCGTAACCCCTGCTCGCGCGCAGCATGCACCAGATGATAGCCAGGATCGCTTATCAATGGCGTACCCGCATCACTGATCAAGGCAATACTCTCTCCCGCTTGCAAACGGGCAATAAGCTCTCCACTGCGTTCACGCTCATTATGGTCATGCAAGGCAAGGCAGGGGGTAGCAATGCCAAAGTGTCGCAGCAGAGGCAGGCTGTGCCGTGTATCCTCGGCCGCAATCACCTGTACGTGCGACAAGGTCTCCACCGCGCGTGGCGTCATGTCACCCAGATTGCCGAGCGGCGTGGCTACAATGTAAAGTACACCTTTGGACATTCAATACTCTCAAAAACTAATGTTTCATACATTGGGCCGAATTAGCTTATAATCATTACATGCCATTGAAACCAATAATAGTCCGTCGCCTATCTTTTCTGTGGCTATGTGCCAGCTTCAATCTGGCAGGTTGCGCCATCGCCATGGAAAATATCAGTGTACCCGCCGCCCCACCGCCCGCATTCGACGAGCGGCCCCGCCTGGCGGAAGCCCCTGCACGCATCGCCTTGTTGCTGCCCTCATCGGGGCCCCTGGCAAAAACAGCGGATGCCATACGTGACGGTTTCCTTGCAGCCCATTTTTACCGTCTTAATAAGAGCTATCAACCTGTCATTCAGATATATGATACAAACGGTCAGGTTGACACCATGCTCACGGCCTATCGTCAGGCCGTCATCGACGGCGCTGAAATCGTGATCGGCCCGCTTGACCGGGACGGCGTAAAAGCCTTGGGGCGAGCTGATAACCTTCCCGTACCCACACTGGCATTGAATTACACAGATGATCTGGCCACGCCGCCCCGCCAGCTTTATCAATTTGGCCTGTCCCCTGAAGACGAGGCCCATGCCGTCGCAGAACGTGCCTGGCTGGAAGGACGCCGTAATGCCATTGCCTTTGTACAAAAAGGTGACTGGGGAGATCGGCTCCTGCAAGCTTTCAAAACCCGCTTCGAGGCGCTCGGTGGCAACGTGATTGCGTCGCAAAACTATGACCCTGCCAGCAGTGACTTTGCCACGCCCTTGCGCAAATTACTGGAGATCACCGAGCCTGCATCACGCTCGCGCACCACAAAGTCCGACGCACCAAAACGCCGCCAGGATATGGACTTCATATTTCTGTCGGCCTTTACACAACAGGCACGGCAGATTCGACCCCATCTGTTATTCTTCTATGCGGGTGACGTACCAGTGTACACCACATCACATGTCTACACCGGCAAACTGGATAAAAATGCCGACACTGATTTGAATGGCCTGATGTTCAGTGACATGCCCTGGGTGCTGGATGCCGAATCACCCCAACCCCTGCAACGCGCCATCGCACGTCTGTGGCCCCAGACAGCCGAACCGTTTAAACGCCTATATGCTCTGGGAGTCGATGCCTACAACCTGATTCCACTGCTACCACGCATGAGCACGGATTCCAACGAGCGCATGACAGGAGAAACCGGCAAGCTTGGCATGGACAAAACCCAACGTATTCACCGTACGCTACGCTGGGCACGCTTCGTCGAAGGTGAACCGATGATGATAGAGCCCGTAATACCTGCCCCAGCACCCACTGCGGGATCATCACCATAGTCCGGTCATCGACCAGACCCGCGACGCACAGCACGCGGATGGGCCGGGAAGCCGAAGAGCTGGCCTGCCACCATCTGCAGAAACACGGGCTGCATTTGCTGGAACGTAACTATCACTGCAAGCGAGGTGAAATTGATCTGGTCATGCGTGACGCATCCAGCATTATTTTTGTGGAAGTACGCTATCGGCGCAACCATCATTTCGGCAGTGGCGCGGAAAGTGTGGACAGACATAAACAAGCCAAATTAACGGCAGCGGCATTACACTACCTACAATCAAACACAGCAGCAGCGAAATCCCCTGCACGTTTTGATGTGGTTTCTGTTACTGTAAACACTGTACCAGGGCACGCCCCCGCTGATATCCAGTGGATACAAAATGCCTTTGACGCATCATTTTAACCAACCTTAAGGAGAACCAGGATTTGGACAAAAGCAAATCATTACTACTTATCAGTGGATGCTTGATCATCGCATTGCTGCAAGGTTGCGCCGGAATACTGGTAGCTGGCGGTGCAGCAGGTGCCTCAATGGCAACAGATCGCCGCACTGCCGGCACCGTCATTGAAGATCAGTCCATTGAAATCAAGGCTATCAACTCAATCTTTGGCGATCAGGAACTGGCTGACAAGGCGCGCATCAATGCCACCAGCTACAACGGTGTATTATTGCTGACGGGCCAGACCCCTACAGAGGAATTACGCAGCCGCGCCGTCAATCGCGTAGTCAACATAGACAAGGTCAAACGCGTACACAACGAAATTACGCTGGGTGAACCCATTACGTTTCAGGTCAACACCAAAGACAGTTGGCTCACCACGCGCGTCAAGAGCACCCTGCTCGGCACAAAGGATATCGCAGCCAATCACATCAAGGTTGTCACGGATAATGGCGTGGTCTACCTGATGGGCCTGGTCACACACACCGAAGCTGATACAGCCAGCGATATCGCAAGCAAGATCGGTGGTGTACAACGTGTAATCAAGGTTTTTGAGTACATTGATTAAGCATCCGCAAATCAATAACCAGCGGGTGTCATGATACCCGCTGGCTTCCAGCAACAGCTCGCAACCATTGTTGGACATGATTGCGTGCTCAGCGACACCGCAGACTGCTGGCCCTATGGCTATGATAATAGCCGGCGTCATGCGCAACCCGAGTTAGTCGCATTTGCAACAACGCACATTCAGGTACGTGACATTGTATTACTCTGTAATATCCACAATGTCGCACTGGTGGCGCGTGGCCGTGGCACGGGCACTACCGGTGCTACCGTACCCTTACGCGGGGGTGTAGTGCTGTCACTGGAACGCATGAATCGTATCATTCACGTTGATCCTGACAATCGCGTGATTGTCGTAGAACCCGGCGTGACCAATCAGGAAGTACAAAACGCGGCAGGAAAACACGGCTTCTTCTGGCCACCTGACCCCACCAGCGCAGCCTATTGCACTGTGGGTGGAAATCTTGCCTATAACTCTGCTGGCCCACGCGCAGTAAAATATGGCACCCCACGCGAAAACACCCTGGGATTACGCGCCATCACCGGCGCGGGTGAAGAAATTCATGTAGGGGTATACACCACGAAAGGTGTCGTGGGATATGACCTGACTCGCCTTGTTATCGGCTCGGAAGGCACGCTTGCCATTATTACTGAAGCCACACTCAAGTTGACACCCTTACCCGAAACCAAACGGACCCTGCGCGCCATTTATAGTACTGTGCGCGCCGCCGCCGGCGCGGTTTCACGCATCATGGCACAACCGATGACGCCCTGCGCACTGGAATTCATAGATGGTCGCGCCATAGACATGATTCGCAACTACTCCAAAGCCGATTTACCCACGGGTGCAGGAGCACTGTTAATGATTGAGGTAGATGGCCCACAGGTTGCCATGGATGAAGCGGTCGCCGCCATCACGCGTACCGCACAAGGCACTTCGAATGATGGATTGATGGATATTCAAGTCGCTCGTACCCAGCAGGAAATCAGCGATATGTGGGCTACCCGCAAAGCACTATCCCCGGCTCTGCGGACGATCGCCCCGAAAAAAATCAATGAAGATATTGTGGTTCCGGTATCAAAAATGCCGGAACTGATTGAAGGCCTGGAGCTGTTATCAAAGGAATTTGACATCACCATTGTCAACTTTGGTCATGCTGGCAATGGCAACATTCACGTTAATTTACTGGTTAACCCTGAAGACGCCGCGCAGATGCACCGTGCCGAACAATGCCTGGATCAGATGTTCAGCCTGGTTCTGAAGCTGAACGGGACATTGTCAGGCGAGCACGGCGTGGGAATTGAAAAACGTGACTTTATTGATCGGGAGATTGATCCCGTCACCTTAAAACTTATGAGGCAGATTAAAGCCCAGTTTGATCCAAAGGGAATATTAAACCCGGACAAAATGTTTCCTCTGCACAGGGAAGAGTGATAGCGAAGGGTTCTGCAAGTGTCGTCAGAGGCACGACTGCATGGATAATGGAAAATGGCCCCCTCCCCCTTTTAAAACGGCCTCGTTAGGGCCAAGATGGGTTGTGTGAGTCGTCCGGTTGAATGGCCCCATTCAACGCTGCACGGTTATATCGAACGGGGGAATGGTTGCGCCGGATTGGGGAGTGTCGATGAATAACGAGGTGGGTGGTTATGGCGAGCGGTGATGGATAATGTCAAGACTTCGTATATTGACACTGTCTGCGAAATGCACTGCAATAGTAGTGTTGGGCAGGCTGGGCCGCAAGACACTGGCAAGACTTTAGGAGCATAGAGCCTGTGGGTCAGATAGGTGCTGCGGCCCA
>JAHFRW010000081.1 GCA_023266055.1 Gammaproteobacteria bacterium
AAAACGGCCAGCACTGTAATTAGTATAGTTACTCCAATGACGGCAACACGGTACTTTATTATCCATTCGATATAGCTTTTCATGTTTTCTCCTGCTTTGGACGCCAGCGGACATTAGAATACAACTCTAAAATATTACTATCTGACGTTACGTAGCCCGCAAAATCTGAAGTTCGAATAAGCCTATCGGGTTGTTTTTCGAAAGAGCTCCGCTCGCATTCAAAAGTGGCCTATTTTGTGTTTTATATTGAGGCACTTCAAATGTTGCTGTGATTTGCGCCACCGAGCGCTTCTTTTCATAAAGTAGCTATCATTTCGACCGAAGGCGACCGCCATGGATGGCGGAAGGTAGAGCAACGCAGGAGCAGTTGCCGGGATAAATCTTTATAGGCTCAATGTCATACTTCGGTTCGATGTGCAGGGATGCAGCTGCTCCCGCACATCCTGTGCTCCAAAGCATTGGTACATCCATGTATGGCACAAGTGCCGTACATGGATGTACAGGAGCGACGAAATGACAGAACGGGCCAATGTTTTACTAGAGCAATGTACTCTCCACAGCAGCGTGTGGTTGTACCCTATGTTTTGCGTAATATCGGTTACTTAGTATCACGCAGAGCTTCCACTTCGAAGCTGATGGGCATGTCATCTCCCACCAAAGGCAGGGCGAATTTGACACCGAAGTCGGAGCGTTTGATCTTGGTCTCGGCATCAAAGCCGCAAACGAACTGCTTTTGCGTCGGATCCATTGGATTAATGGCACAGTTCATGCGCTTGACCGTAAGACGCACCGGTTTGTTCACTCCGGCCAGCGTTAGATTGCCATCCACCACTGCGGACTTATTGGCGTTGATCACCACCTTGGTGGATTTGTAGGTGATTGTCGGGAACTCCATCACGTTGAGAAAATCCGGCGACCGTATATGATCATCGCGTTTTTCATAACCGGTATTCACCGAGGTGGCATCGATGACCACCTCTACCGTACCCGTGCCTTTTTCACGATCTATGGTGAGTTTACCGGTGATCTTGCCGAAACGGCCATGCATGGTGGAAAATCCCAAGTGATCGATGGTGAAATTGGAGAAGGTGTGTAACGGATCGATGGTATAGGACTCGGGTGCGGCGATGCTGCTCATGGGTAGGGTAGCTAACACTAAAACAGCTAACATTTTTCTCATAGTAAACCTCCAATGGATTGTTAAATTAAAACTCAAAGCAAACCTTCCACACGCATTGCTTCCTTAACTTTCTCGCGACTGGCGATACGCGTAACAAAACGCGAGACATTAGGCCGTTTATCGAGGCTGATACCTGTTGGTTTCGTCCAGTTCGAGATCACAAAGAGATAAGCATCTGCTACGGAAAAGGTATCACCCAAGAGATAGGTGCGCCCATCGGCAAAAATCTGCTCGAAATAATCGAGTCGATGTCCAATGTTAGTAATAGCCGTGGCCTTTATGACTTCGGAAGTATCGGACGAGAAGAGAGGCGCGAAGGCTTTGTGGTATTCTGATGCGATGAAGTTCAAATGTTCTTGCAGACGTGCGCGTTCCAGTGTCCCGGGTTTCGGCGCAAGACCTGCCTCAGGACGCAGGTCAGCGATATATTGGACAATGGCAGAGCCTTCAGTCAAAATTTGTCCGTCATCAAGGCGTAGCGCTGGTATATAACCCTTTGGGTTAATTTTCGTGAAATCAGCATCAGTTTCTGTTTTACGGCGAGCAAGATCTACGCGCTCCAACTTGAAATCCATGCCAGCTTCACGCAGCACAATGTGTGGTGAGAGCGAACAAGTACCCGGTGAATAGTAGAGTTTCATGTTTCTGTCTCCTTTATTGATGTTTATTGGAATGTAGGGCCATGAACCGCCGCCGTGAGAGATGAAATAGGTTTGGGCAGTTTCATGGTACTTGTTATGTCTGATCGCTTAAGCGCGTGCAGCGATCGGCGCACGTTTGCTGTACCCCCAGAGTACAAACAGGCTCAGTGGGAGCAGGACAAAATTGAGAGGTAGGGCCATAAACTCGCTGCGCGACGCATGAAACGCAATCGCCAGCACCTGCACAGTCGCACAACCTAGCGCTGCCAATACCGTCAGAGTTGGTTTGATACGGGCCAGTGCCGGCAGCAATATGCCTAAGCCGCCAGCCAAGTCAACCATGCCGATAAAACGTACAAATGATGGACTGTACTGACCAGTCCATGGCATCATGGTGCTAAGCTCAGGAATAGGCATGGTCAACTTGACAAAACCTGAACCAGAAAAAACGACAAAAACGATCACTTGAGCAATCCACAGAGCGATGCGCAAGGATCTACCTGCGGAAGAATAAATTGGCTGGGACGAGCTTTTCATGAAAGTTTCCTGATTTTGGGAACAGATTTGTTATAAATAGGTTAAGAGCTAGAATTAAAGTGTAAAATAACCAAATTAGAAGGTCGATAGCCATAAAATCAATGAGCCGGTTCCCAAAAAGAAAGTATGGACAACCTTAAAGGCATACGCATCTTCAGAACAATTGTTGAAGCAGGCGGTTTTGCTGCCGCTGCGGATCGTCTGGACGTTTCTGCGCCCATGATTAGCAAATACGTGGCTGACCTTGAGAAAACTCTGGGCGCACGTTTGCTCAACCGCAGCAGCCGCGCCGTGAGCCTGACCGAAGCCGGTAGCAGCTATCTCGAACAGTGTCGCCAGGCGCTGGATATTCTGGATGCGGCAGCGGTCACTGTGAGCCAGGCCGCAGCCACGCCTCGCGGTGAGCTCAAAATCACCGCACCGGTGTGGTGTGCGACACCTTTTTTTGCCAATTTGCTGGCCGACTACCGCCGCAGTTACCCGCAAGTCCGGCTGGACATGCACCTGGACAATCATATGGTGGACATTGTCGAAGGTGGTTTTGATCTTGCCCTGCGTGCCACCGGCGCGCCGTCTCCCGGCCTGATTGCACGAGCGCTTTGCCGGTTTGAATTTCATCTGGTGGCGACACCCGACCACCTGGCCAGCCTTGAAGACCCCTTGCGGCCAGACATGATCATGCCCAATTACCTCCAGCCCGAGCAACTAAGCTGCCTCGGTCTGACCGTCGCTGCGCCTGCCGGCTTGACGGTCATGAAGTCCAGCGACACCACGCTGAGCTACCACGCGGTGTGCGCCGGTACGGGTGCCGCCTTTTTGCCCGGCTGGCTGGTGGATGCTGATGTGGCTGCCGGGCGACTGCTGGCACTGCCCCGAAAAGGCCCGCCCATGGTGGGTGAACTGTTTGCGGTATACAGCAGCCGTCGCCAGATGCCGCCCAAACTACGAACCTTTATTGACTTTTTGAGTCAGAAGATGGCCTTGGGCGCCCTCGCTCAAAATCTGCCAACGCATCTGGTTCACCAGAAACCTGGAGACACAGGCCCAGAACCTCTTGCTGGCAATCTCCATGTTCCAACTGGACAATAACGGAGCGAGTTTAAGAGGGTAACCTTTCACATGCAGCGGAATGGCGCCGCCCTGTTATTGCTTCTATTCCTGCGGGAGTTTTTTCTGTCTCGCTGGTATTTATCCACAATCATTGCCCCGCCGCCACTCGCTGTCCGACAGACCTCATCCAGTGTGCCGTAGCCCAACGATTGATGCATTCTTTCTAGTTAGACCTCTTTCGAAACTTAAATTTCAAGCTCAACGTTGTATATCCCCGTGATCAAGTTAAATCGCAACCCAAAACGTTTTCTCCTGTTGCGATAACGATCAGCAATGATTTTAAAATGCTTAATCCTAAAACCGGTGATCAAAAAGTCGATTTTGTTGTAACCTTCTGAGCAAGATAAATAAACCTTGAAAGGAGGGATCACCCAATGGGTAAGGCCAAATTGAAGGTAAAACAGAGGGCAGAGGCCGTCTCCCAAGCCATCGGGGTCGAGACCAGCGGAAGGCGAATACACGCCAAAACACGGAAGCTGGTTGAATATGGCGGAAATTGAGTTCAGTGTGCTGAAGGGGCAATGCCTTGATCGCCGGATCGACAACATGGATGACATGAAGACTGAAGTGGCTGCATGGGAGAAAGATCGAAACAACCGCACGAAGAAGATTGACTGGCAGTTTACAACTTCGGATGCGCGGATAAAACTGAAACGACTTTACCCGAAATTATAAAAGTGTGTCGCCGTGCTCGCGAACCATTTTGGGACATCCCCGTCCCCAAAATGACTGCGCTCGGCGACAAGTATGCCTTCGGCGCCCGGACAGGCCTGCGTTCGCCACGACACGCGACTACGCAGCGCGTCATGGCTACCATAATGCCGCTACGCCTGTCGTTGTTTCCCCATGTTGTCTACACGTGTGCTATCGCACACATTCCGACAAAACAGGGAAACCTCGGCTATCCGGGGGGGTTGCCCGCCACCGCTCGCTTTCGCGTCGCTCTCCTTGGCGGGCGCCAATGTTACATGGTACTAGTGCATCCCTGCACGTCGCAAGTGCCGGGAGAGGCAGGATGCACCCGCAAGGGGTACGCCGTGGATTGTAAGGTGCTAAAGCCCCAACAACACACGCAGCCGGAAGCGGCCAATGCTAGGGGCAGGCACGCAAAAAAATGCGTGCCTGCCCCTACATCACTAAAATCGAAATCCAGTCTGCACACCTAGCGCCACTTCGTTACTGCTGCCCATCACGCCCACGTCGATATGCACCCCAAACGGCGAAAATCCCAGGCCTGCGCTGGCGACACTCGTATCGCTGTCGCTCAGGTTATGGCGGTATCCCAAGCGTACCTGGAAAAGATCGAATGCATCCAGCTCAACGCCGATGCCTGCGTATTGGGTAGATGTATCGAAGTTCACTGCGATTGGATCATTTTTTAGGGTTCATCCGGGTTTCCTGTGGGTCGTTGATGCCGGATACAGATCAAGTCCGCCACAATGGAAGTAGATGGCAATCTTGAAATGGTCTCTATTCCTGAACCCACAGGCACGTTTTTGTAT